>CAXYVG010000117.1:0-10165 GCA_964292325.1 uncultured bacterium
AATTACTAATGTATTTTGATGATTACTTAGATTTTAACAAATTAGAGGCTACGGCGTTATATGCTGGAATTGTTGTGGATACTAAGCAGTTTTCAGTGCAAAGTGGAGTAAGGACCTTTGACGCAGCAGCCTATCTACGGAGGTCTGGGGCAGACCCTGCCCTGGTTCGTCAGATGTTTCGGATTGATTTTGAGACGACTAAGGCGCGAGCTGAAATTTTGAAGCAGGCCGAAATGCTACCAGGTGGCGTAGTGGTGGCGGATTGTCCGCCTACGATTAAGAATGCGCAAATTGTTGCCTCGCAGGTCGCTGACATGCTACTGAATGTAGAAGGTGTGCGTGTGAGTTTTGTACTATTTTCTATTGATGAGGGGGTGGGCGTAAGCGCCCGTTCCCATGGGGATGTAAATGTACATGTAATCATGGAAGAATTTGGTGGCGGTGGGCACCAGACAGTAGCTGGTGCCCAAATTAAGAAATCGACTATACAGGAAGTAAAGAGCCAGCTAATTGAAAGTAGCGCTAAACATATTGAGGAGAGTGGAAAAGATGAAAGTAATTCTACAACAAGAAGTTAAAAAACTGGGTAAAAAGGGTGACATTATAGAGGTTTCAGAGGGCTATGCTCGTAATTATTTATTACTGAAAAAATTAGCGGTTCCTGCAACTGCTTCCAATATTAATAACGCAAGTCAGCAAAAGGCATCTGAAGAACGTAAAATACAGAGAGCAATTGATGAAGCTAATTTCTTGGCGGCTCAAATGTCTAAAGTGGAAGTAACCGTTAGTGTTAAAATGGGAGAAGGCGGGAAGTTATTTGGTTCCGTTACATCAAAAGACATTGCAGATGCTCTGCTTAGTCAGCACAATATTGAAATGGATAAGCGAAAAATTGATTTAAAGGATGCAATAAAAGCAGTCGGTACATATCCTGTTTCTATTAAATTACATCCTGAAATTAGTACAAAAATACAGGTACATATTACTGCTAAACAGTAATAACGATTGGTTTTAGATGCTGTTTCTCCTCAATCTTGAGGAAACTAGAAAGGATTATTATCATGAAAGACTTTTTAAAAAAAATGATTCGGAATCGGTCCGTGCCTGTGGCTGTATCAGCAGAGCAGCAATTAAAACGTCAGGTAACGGCGTTATATGAATTATATTCGGGAATTTTTGGCTCAGATCGAATGGTATTAAAAGCTGGCAAATTAGATGCTTTGACACTAATGAGTTCAGAAAAATTGCCAGAGAGGGTACTAGCACTACAAAAATTAGTCTTTGAAGATCCAACGATTGTAGAAATTCCGTCTATTAATCAAATACCAGCAATTTTGGAACAACTAGAAGAAGAAATCGCAGAGATAATGGCTCGTCAGACACTTGAGGAACGCTTAGAAAAGAAAATAAATGAAAAGATGGAAGAACGCCATCTAGAATATGTTCGAGAAATTAAAATGCAGGTGCTTAAAGAGCAAGAAGTAAATGTGGAGAACCCTCAAACATTGAAAAAGTATGCTCTGCTAGAAGTATTAGAACAAAAGAAATTAACTAAGTCAGCAATGGAAATTACCCGTCCAGGCGCACTGTCTGAAATTATTGGTCAAGAGAGAGCGATAGAAGCCCTTCGTGCTAAGCTCGCATCGCCTTATCCACAACATCTTATTTTATATGGACCACCAGGGGTTGGTAAAACAACAGCGGCTCGTCTAGTCTTAGAAGCTGCGAAAAAACTAAAGTTTACCCCCTTTGCGAGTGACGCAACTTTTATTGAGGTAGATGGAACAACTCTTAGATGGGATTCACGTGGTATGACCAATCCTTTATTGGGATCGGTGCATGACCCGATTTATCAAGGTGCGCGTCGTGATTTAGCCGAGACGGGTATACCAGAGCCCAAGACGGGTCTAGCGACGGATGCACATGGTGGTATTTTGTTTATTGACGAAATTGGCGAGATGGATGTTATGCTGCAAAATAAACTATTGAAAGTCCTAGAAGATAAACGAGTCTCTTTTGAATCGGCTTATTATGATCCGTCTGATCCGAATGTTCCTAAATATATTAAAAAACTATTTGAAGATGGAGCACCTGCGGATTTCATTCTGATTGGAGCGACTACTCGTGATGCTTCGGATATTAATCCAGCCATAAGATCACGTTGCGCTGAAATTTATTTTGAACCATTAACGCCAAATCATATTGAAGAAATTGTCGAGAATGCAGCGGATAAGTTACATGTAACATTAGAAGCTAATGTACCCGCTGTGATTAGTGAATATACAATTGAAGGGCGTAAAGCCATTAATATTTTATCGGACGCTTTTGGATTAGCTTTGTATCGTGCTGGAGATATTAATAATGTCAAGATCAGTATTGACGATATCTATAAAGTCATTCAGGTTAGTCGTCTGACTCCTTATGTGAATCATAAAGCCGTGCAAGCAGGGGAAGTCGGCAAGGTATTTGGTCTTGGAGTGTCGGGATATCTTGGCTCTGTACTAGAAATTGAGGCTGTGGCATTTGCTGCTTCAGAAAAGGGTAAAGGGCATATGCGCTTTAATGATACAGCAGGTAGTATGGCGAAGGATTCCGTATTTAATGCTGCAGCGGTTGTACGAAAAATTACAGGTGAAGATTTGTCCAATTATGATCTTCATATTAATATTATTGGTGGTGGACGCATTGATGGTCCATCAGCAGGTACTGCAATTGTTGCCGCTATTATTTCAGCCATTACCAAAAGGTCAGTATGGCAGGATATAGCGATCACTGGTGAAATATCGATTCAAGGAAAAGTAAAAGCTGTAGGTGGTGTTTTTGAAAAAGCCTATGGTGCAAAACAAGCGGGTATGAATCGGATGATTATTCCCAAAGAAAATGAGAAAGATATTCCCCAAGGACATTTAGGCTTAACAATTTGCCCAGTAGAGGATGTAGAAGAAGCATTGGCTATTTTATTTACTGATGCTAAGCAAAAAAGTGCATAGGGAATTGGGGGTGAGGTAAGCTTTTGTTAGATAGAATACCACCACAAAATATTGAAGCGGAGCAAGCTGTACTAGGTGCAATGCTCATTGAACGAGAAGCTATTTCGAAGGTTACTGAGTTATTACGTCCAGAAGATTTTTATCGCGAAGCACATCGGTTGATATACAATGCGATGCTAGAATTATTTAATAAAAATGATGCAGTGGATATGGTTACTATCATTGAATTTTTACGTAAAGCTGATAAGCTTGAGGTTGCAGGTGGTATCGCCTATATTACTTCATTAGCTAACAGTGTACCAACAGCCGCTAATGTTTTATATCATGCGAAGATTGTAGAAGAAAAAGCTCTCTTAAGGCAATTAATTAATGCTGCCACGAATATTGCCAGTCTTGGTTATGAAGGTAGTGAGGAAGTTGCTAGTATCTTAGATACGGCAGAAAAGACCATTCTATCGGTATCGAGCCGTAGACTTGGCGGAGAATTTACTCCGATAAAAAGTATTATTTTTGATGCATTCAATAAGATCGAACAATTATATGCCTCAAAAGGAAGTATTACGGGTCTGTCAACAGGGTTTAAGGACCTCGATAAGCTGACTTCTGGCTTACAACCATCGGATCTGATTCTGATTGCTGCTCGACCGAGTATGGGGAAAACGGCTTTCGTTTTAAATATTGCGCAGCATATTGGCATTCGTGAGAAAAAAGCAGTAGCATTTTTTAGTTTAGAAATGTCCAAAGAACAATTAGTACAGCGTATGCTATGTGCTGAATCGACAATTGATTCTCAACGGCTGAGAATTGGAGAACTCGAGGCGAATGATTGGACTAAGTTGGTTAGTGGTGCTGACCGTTTATCATCAGCCCCAATTTTTATTGATGATACGGCAGGTATTACGGTAATGGAAATGCGTTCTAAAGCTAGGCGACTGAAGATTGAGTATGATTTACAACTCATCATTATTGATTACTTGCAATTGATGCAGGGAAGTAGTAAAGGTAAAGGTAGTGAAAATCGGCAGCAAGAAATTTCTGAAATATCTCGTTCACTGAAGGGACTTGCCAGAGAAATTGGTGTGCCAGTGATTGCCTTGTCACAGCTTAGTCGAAGCGTAGAATCGCGGCAGGTAAAAAAACCAATGCTCAGCGACCTTAGAGAATCTGGTTCACTAGAACAAGATGCTGATATTGTAGCTTTTCTCTATCGGGATGATTATTATAATCCAGATAGTGAACAAAAAAATATCACGGAAGTAATTATTGCCAAACATCGTAATGGACCAGTTGATACGATCCAATTGTTTTTCCATAAACAATTTACCAAATTTAGTGATTTATCTAAGTTGCCAGGGTAAGGGTCCAGATAATAAGAAAGAGCAGAGTTTATTCAGAAATGGATTAACTTATGCTCTTTTCTTTTTTGGTTATGGTACAAAATATAATGGATCTAGCAAATGCTTGGCAGCGCAACAATATAAAATAGACAAAAATAAACCCGAACAATACATAACTTTAAGTGAATAACATTCGAAAAAAATTGACACAGTAGTAGTTAAATGCTATGATATTTAAGGGAAAAAAAGTATCTTCTTTTATACTAATGAGCAATAAAGAATGATTAGATTGGTCCCTAAAATAGAAGATGAAATAGTACAAATAGAATTTGCAAACAAGTTATCAACAAAGTTATCCACAAAGTGTGCATAACTAGTTTGCACATAGGATAAATTAATATACCACATAGAAAAGGAGAGATGTGATTTATCATTATATCGATCCGGAGTAAGATGCATTTGATTATAGGTTAAAATATAATAGAGGCTGAGGCACTTTTGCGACAGTCTCTTATTAGAATGGGAAGGGTGAAAATTATGTCAGCAATCGTAGTTATGGGTACGCAATGGGGCGATGAAGGAAAAGGTAAAATTGTAGATTATTTGGCAGAATCAGCTGATGTTGTTGCTCGTTATCAAGGTGGCAATAATGCAGGTCATACTGTAGTGGTAAATGGAAAAGAATTTAAACTTCATTTATTACCATCAGGAATCTTATATAAAGGGAAAACTTGTGTTGTTGGTAATGGTGTAGTTATTGATCCAGCTGTGATACTTAAGGAAATTAAGGGCATGTTAGAAAAGGGTTTTGATGCGACAGGTCTTAAAATCTCTAATCGGGCACATGTTATCATGCCTTATCATTGTAAATTAGATGAAGAAGAAGAAAAATATCGTGGGGATCATAAAATAGGTACTACTAAACGCGGTATCGGTCCATGCTATATGGATAAAAATGCTAGATGCGGTATTCGTATGGTAGATTTGATGGATCCAGAAGAATTTTCAGAAAAACTAAAACGCAATATAGAAGCAAAAAATCACTTGCTAAAATCCGTATATGGAGCAGAAGGATTCGATTATGAGACTGTAAAACAGGAATATCTAGGTTATGCTGAAGAGTTGCGTCCTTATATTGTAGATACATCTTCAGTTTTAAATCAAGCACTTAAGCAAGGTAAAAAAATTCTGTTTGAAGGCGCGCAAGCTACTATGCTAGACTTGGATCATGGTACTTACCCATATGTTACTTCTTCAAATCCAATTTCTGGTGGTGTAGGTGTAGGCGCAGGTATTGGACCTACAAGAATTAGCAAGGTAATTGGTGTTGTTAAAGCTTATACAACTCGAGTAGGTGAAGGCCCTTTCCCAACTGAACTTTTTGATGAAATGGGTGACCATATCAGAGAAAGTGGTCATGAGTATGGTACTACAACTGGTCGGCCGCGTCGTTGTGGTTGGTTAGATGCTTGTGTTGTACGTTATGCTGTTGACTTAAGTGGAATTGATTATATGGCCATTACTCGATTGGATATTTTAGATAAAGTAAAAACATTAAAACTTTGTGTGGCTTATAAATATAAAGGCGAGATCATTAATGAATTCCCTGCAAGCTTAAAAGTACTGGCTGAAGTAGAACCTGTATATGAAGAATTAGCGGGTTGGGAAAGTGATACCACTGGTATTCGTAATTATTCTGATTTACCATTGAATGCTCGGTTGTATTTAGAACGTTTGAGCCAAGTTGCAGGTGCTGAGCTAGGGGTTATATCTGTAGGACCTGGACGTGATCAAACCATTATCATGCATGAGATGTTTGAATAAAAAGCAAATAAATATACTATATGTAGGTGAGATAAATGCCAAAAGTATCGCTTAAAGAGATTGTTGATTTTTTTTCTTTAGAAGTATTAAGTGCAAATAGTAATCTCGATGCCTCTGTAGTAGTATGTGATATAAACCGGCCGGGACTTGTCCTGGCCGGTTATACTCAATATTTTGACAACCAAAGGATACAATTGGTTGGTACTACAGAAATTGAATTTATGAAGTCCCTTGCTGAAGATATGGCTGATGAGCGATGGCTTACATTGTTTGGACTGAGCTTTCCTTGTCTAATCATCACGCGAAATATAAAATTACCAGAGAAATTGATGGAATTATCTGAACAATCGCCGAATCAACCAATCTTTCGTACTCAGTTACCAACTACACGTTTTATGTCACAGTTGACCGATTATCTTGAGCAAAAATTAGCACCAAATGAGACAATCCATGCTGTATTAGTTGATGTACATGGTATAGGGATACTGATCATTGGTGAAAGCGGTGTGGGTAAAAGTGAATCCGCATTAGAGCTGATAAGGCGTGGTCATCGGCTAGTGGCTGATGATGCTGTTGATGTCATTCGGAGTGGTGATGATGTACTGATTGGCAGTGCGCCTGAAGTACTACAACATATTATGGAAGTGCGTGGGCTTGGAATTCTAAATATTAAAGCATTATTTGGAATTGGGGCTGTACGCCCTAGGCAAAAAATTAATCTTGTCATTCGCCTAGAAGAATGGCGACCTGATCGCTATTATGATCGTTTAGGTAATAGCGAAGAAAAACATGAAATCTTAGGTGTAGGATTACCTTGCCAGACCATTCCTGTACGACCAGGACGTAACTTATCAAATATTATTGAAGTGGCAGCAATGAATTATCGTCTCAAATATCTTGGTTATAATGGTGCGGAAGAGTTTATGGAGAAACAGAGAAAATATTGTTTGAACGATCATCAAGATTAAAAAATATCAAAAAATATCAAAAAAAATAGAAAAACAAGTTGACAATAAGACTTTAATACTATATAATCATATCTTGTGAGAGAGACATGGTTCACTAGCTCAGTTGGTAGAGCACCTGACTTTTAATCAGGGTGTCCCGCGTTCGAGCCGCGGGTGAGCCACCATTCATGGCCCGTTGGTCAAGCGGTCAAGACACCGCCCTTTCACGGCGATAACGGGGGTTCGATTCCCCCACGGGTCACCATTAATTTCGGGCGATTAGCTCAGCTGGGAGAGCGCCTGCCTTACAAGCAGGATGTCGGCGGTTCGATCCCGTCATCCCCCACCATTTTCCCAATTGTGGCCCAGTAGTTTAGCGGTTAGAATGCCGCCCTGTCACGGCGGAGGTCGTCGGTTCAAATCCGATCTGGGTCGCCATTATTATGCCTCGATAGCTCAGTCGGTAGAGCAGAGGACTGAAAATCCTCGTGTCGACAGTTCGATTCTGTCTTGAGGCACCATTTCTGGTTCACTAGCTCAGTTGGTAGAGCACCTGACTTTTAATCAGGGTGTCCCGCGTTCGAGCCGCGGGTGAGCCACCATTCATGGCCCGTTGGTCAAGCGGTCAAGACACCGCCCTTTCACGGCGATAACGGGGGTTCGATTCCCCCACGGGTCACCATTAATTTCGGGCGATTAGCTCAGCTGGGAGAGCGCCTGCCTTACAAGCAGGATGTCGGCGGTTCGATCCCGTCATCGCCCACCATTTTAAATTTAAACCTTGTACTATATAGTATGAGGTTTTTTGTTATAATAAGTACAGAAAATGGAAATATTAACTATAGTAATTGTTGGGAAAAATAAATAAATAAAAAAATAATCATATAAACTAGATATAGACAAAAATTGCTATTATCTCTAAAGGTATTTTTGCGAGCGATGCAGAAAGGTAATATATGTAAATAAATTGCTTTGTAAGTTCTAATAGTTGGAAGGGGTTGCTATTGAAATTGGGATATAGTAAACTAGCTAATGCTAAAGAAGATACTGATAATGATCAAAAGTTATTTGACAGTAAACCAATAGATGCAGCTATGAAGACACAATCCTTATTGCAGATCATGCTCGACGCAACGACGGATGGTATTCTTGTAATTGATTGTCAACAAAAGAAATATCAATACAATCGTCAATTTATTAAAATGTGGAATATAGATGAAACAGTTTTAACTAATAATATTCAATCCCGTTTATTAACATTAGTACTAAAAAAGGTAAAAGATCCCAAAACATATGTTGAAAAATTAAGAAACTTTTACACTTGTCCGGGGGAAAGCTGCGATATCGTTGAGCTTAAGGATGGACGATTTTTTGAACGTTGTTGTAAAGTACAATGGCTTGGTAGTGAGGTTACTGGTAGTGTATTCAATTTTCGTGACATTACCAAAGAAAAGCAAGCTGAAAAAATTGCAAAGCAGAATGAGAAAAAAATTCAAATGTTATTGAATAATAATAAAGATGGAATTGCACTTTTTAGTATCAATAAAAATGGTACTGCAGAAAAAATTATTGAAGTAAACGATAGAGCTTGTGAGTGGTTAGGTTATAAAAAAGAAGAACTTTTAGAGATGTCCCCGAACGAGATTGCTAATATGATACCATCATCAATGTTTGAGATGCTGAATAAGTCGAAAAATAAAAGTTTAAAGGCTGTTTCATATGAAACAGTAAATTTAGCGTCTAAAGATAGCCAAATTCGTTTAGAAATGAATGTGAATCGTTTTGAAGTGGATGGACAGAATTTCAGTTTATGCACTGCTCGTAACGTTGAGGAACGAGATAGAATCGAAACAGAGATGGCTCACTTAGAACGAATGAATTTAATTGGGAAAATGGCTGCTGGTATTGGACACGAAGTCAGAAATCCTATGACTACGATTCGAGGCTTTTTGCAAATGCTAGTTAATAAAAAGGAATGTCAGCAATATTGGGAATATTATAAATTAATGATAGAGGAATTGGACCGAGCTAATTGTATTATTACGGAATTTTTATCATTAGCTAAGGATCGGGTGATTTGTCGACGTTCTAAGAACTTGAATGTCATCATTAATTCGCTAGTACCATTGATTAAGGCAGATGCAATTGTTGCAAACAAATACATAAAGACTGAACTTGGCGATATACCAGAACTATTTGTTGATGATAAAGAAATACGTCAGCTGATTCTCAATTTGGTACGTAATAGTTTAGATGCTATGTTGCCGGGAAGTTATCTGATTATAAAAACTTATAGGGAAGATGAAGGGATTGTTCTCGCGATAGAAGATCAAGGTACTGGCATTGATCCTGAGGTTCTTAGCAACATTGGAAAGCCATTCTTTACGACTAAAGAGCAAGGGACAGGTTTGGGATTAGCTATTTGTTATAGTATCGCAGCTCATCACAATGCTACTATTAATGTAGAAACAAGTGAAGATGGAACTACTTTTTTTATAAAGTTCAATCAAAAGCAGTATACGATGCCCTTGATTTGTTGATACAACGATACCTTATAGTGAATATAATAAAGGATTATCTGATGATATAATCCCCAAATGAAAAAATTATGTGGTATAATTTAAAGAAACACCAATGAGGGAGAATATATATATATGAAAACCAAATATTTTTCAAATTCAGGTGACGAGACATTAGACGAATTACAAGCAAATGTACAAAAGTGGATAGCCTCTCGTAAAAATATCCAAGTGATTGAAATGAAAGTAAGTGGGCCTTCAAAAACCACTCCTCCTGAATTTTTCATTAAAATGTCCTATGATGATAAAATGCCCCCAAGAGTACCAGTCGCGAATGCTGCTCCAGTAGCTAAGAGACGGGGGTAAATATGCTAGAGTTGAAATTACGGAAGCGTATTTTAGCTCTTTTTTTGTTGCGATGAAAGAACTCATAGAATCACAATTTGATATAAAAAAATCTCTCTTAAGGCTCTCTGGAGCATCAGTATGCGATATAGCAGAGGTTTCGCATCAATAAAAAATAGTAGCGTAAATTCCTTATTCTATAA
>CAXYVG010000118.1:0-9900 GCA_964292325.1 uncultured bacterium
AATGCTCATGGCGATTTTTATGAGCAAGCTTCATTATTCCGTTTTGATGTATTTGAAAAAATGGGAGCACTACGTGAAGTGGTTGATACACTTGAAACGATTGTAGATGAAGATGTATGGCCAATGCCAACGTATGGTCAACTATTGTTCAATATCTAATATTGTAAAATAAAAGCCTGGCTTACGAGCCAGGCTTTTATTTTTTGGTACACTTAGCGGGAGTTGTATTGATCGATATAGAACATACTACTAATGTACAATTATATTCATGATAGGTAAAAGGTGAGTGAAAATGGTAAACAAATTGCTTTATTTAATTCCAGCTAAGAAATATGGGAAAAATGAATTAGTGGAATTATTGCAAGAACATCCAGAAATTCGATTTGTATCCCTGGTGGGTGTTGATTTAGCTGGTAATGATACAGATGAAAAAATTCCAATCGAATCATTTCTACAGGATCCTAATAAATTCCTTAGTGGGGATGCGATACAAACGGATGGTTCATCTGTTGTTCTTACGGGTATTACTACATTTAATCATGCAAAAGTAGATATGCCGATTGATCTATCTGTAAATTGGTTTGTGGATTATAATTTTGAACATATGGATGCCGTAACTAATAAACCGGTTGGTACATTACGGATTCCTTCATTTTTGATTCATAATGGCTTACGTATTGATTCTCGTGCTATTTTAGCAGATAGCTTACAGTATATAAAAGAAGAATTGAAGAGCTTATTTCGAAAATATCCGAACGTTGCTGGTCTAGAGCATATCAATGGTGAAGAGATTGAAGATATTATTTTTACAGCAGGTACAGAACTTGAATTTTGGGTAAAAACGCCAGTGGATAAAGCGGAAGTCGCAGAATTGTCAGCATCACAGACGATGCAAGAACAATATTGGCAACGCACTCGCGGGGCGGTACGTACTGCATTAGAACAAACGATTATCATGCTGAATCGTTATGGTTTAAAAACGGAAATGGGACACAAAGAAGTTGGTGGAATTAAAGCTACGATTGATGAATCTAGCAAATTAACTCATGTTTGTGAACAACTTGAAATTGACTGGCGGTTCGCTAATGCGTTACAAGCTGCAGATAATGAACTGCAAGCTCGCATTGTTGTCAAAGAAGTATTTAGAGCCAATGGTCTTGAAGTTATTTTTAAAGCAAAACCAATCATTGGTGTAGCTGGTAATGGTGAACATACTCATGTTGGTTTTGCTGCTAAAATGAAATCTGGTAAACTCGTGAATCTTTTTACACCTACGGATATGGAAGCTGATTTTATGAGTGCTGTTGGATATGGTTCTATCATGGGAGTACTCAAGAATTATGAAGTCATTAATCCATTTATCTCTTCTACTAATGATGCTCTGAATCGTTTAAAGCCAGGGTTTGAAGTGCCAATTTGTATCGTAACATCTCTTGGAGATACTCCAAAAGTTCCTTCGCGTAATCGAACCATTCTTGCTGGCTTGGTGCGTGATTTAAACAATCCATTAGCAACTCGATTTGAAGTACGTGCGCCTAATCCTTATACGAATACGTATATTGCATTAGCAGCCATTTACCTTAGTATGCTGGATGGTGTGAAGGCTGTTGTCGAATCTGGTAAAAATACGACACAAATTTTAGCTGAATTATCAAAGGATGCTGGAACGACTGGATTTTACTTAGAAAAAGATCGTGCGTATCGTAGTGAATTGGATGTACTTGAGGGTTATACAGAAGAGGAACGAAATCGCCTATTTAGTAAGGCGCCTGCTACAGTATGGGAAAATATGAAAAATCTAAAAAATTATCCAAATAAAACAGAAGTCCTAAAAGTAGGTAATATTTTGCGCCAAGAAATTTTGGATGCTTTTGTTGCAGGAGCTTTAATACGTTGGACAACAGAGCTATCTAAGAGAATTGTTCCTGAAAACCTTGCCGTTGTCAAAGAAATGCAAATGGTTCATACTACTGATAATGCATTTGACTATGATTTGTATTTGTGGGATCAGATTCATGCTTTACGTATAACCTTAGCTAAGGATTCTCTTACTCAAAAATGTATATTTACTCGTATCAATGAGGCCATTACAGCAGATGATTATGATACAGTATCCACTCTTCAAGTTGAAATGTATAATAAAGTAGAAGAGTTAAAAACATTGTACTTTCAATATAAAAAAAATAATATTTAAAGTAGTATATGTATGGTAGTAAATAAATGATAATTATTATTAAATAATTATCATTTATTTTTTAGATCAAAAAGCACGATCCACTAGAAGGAATTCAGTTAAAATAGTCGAATAATTCTATTAATAATAGGGTTTGAATATTGGGGAGGGGACACATATGACTGTAAAATTATTCAGTGATCTTGAAGGATTGCGAATTGCCATGTCAATAGAAGCTTGTGGACGCGATTTTTATCAGCAAGCTTATGAGCAAGCAACAGAAGAGAGCCATAAATCATTATTTCTTTTACTGAAAAGTGAGGAAGATAACCATTATGAAACCTTCAGTGCTATATTTAAAAAAGTAAATGAAAAAAAAGAAGCGGGGGCAGATGAGTATCTGTTTGATCCAGAATCTTCCAGTTACCTAACGGTATTAGCAGAGGGACATGTATTCCCAACTGCAGAAAATGCCAAGATGACAATTGCTGCTGCAACAACCATTGCAGAAATTTTAAAAATGGCGATTCAAGCGGAAAAAGATTCTATTTTGTTTTATGATGAACTGGCAAATCAGTCTAAGTTTGAAGAAGCTAGGGACATTTTTACCGTATTAAAAGCCGAAGAACAAACCCATGTTGTGAAATTGCGACAAATATTAGATGGCCATCTTATCATAAATGAATAGTTATTACAAAATCGCGGGTAATGCCTCGCGATTTTTTTACTATAAAATAAAAGGGTAGTGAGCAAAATGTATTCCTGCTTCATATAATAAAATAGAAGGGGGAATACGATTTTGAAAAAACGAGAATGTTATATTCAAAAAAAAGTGCAGATTATTTGTCCATATTGTGGGGAAATGATCACAGTACCAATGTGTCAAGCAATCAATGCTGAAGAAATCAATTGTTACCATTGTCAAAAAAAATTTAAGTTTCGCGTAACATTATCAGATTCCTATACGATCACGGAGTAATTGTATTTTCTGCAGCTATGTAATATCTAGTAGGGGAGGAATATATAATGGCGAGAGGAATGGGAAAGAGGGCATATCATAAACAAGATATGAATAATTTAAATAAAACGGCACTTAAAATTGGTGCCGTGATAGGGATTATTAGTTTACTAGTTATTATTATTTCATTAATTAGAGTATTTTAAACATATTTTTTATTTTCGATGGGACATGCTGTATCATAAATGTAACTTTTTTTAAAAAAAATTTATAGGAAAAGCAGGAATATATATACTCAATAGCCAATAATAACAATGAAGTAATAATTATTGTTATTTATAAGGGGGATATAGAATGCAAATCAAAACTGACATATTAGAAAAAGGTGCAATCGTACAACGTGATAAAAAAACATATGCAATTGCTCCACATATACCTGGAGGTATTATAACAGATTTTAATGTACTGCGAAAAATAGTCGATGTTGCAGAGAAACATGGTGCACAAGCTCTGAAATTGACAAGTGCGCAACGAATTGCGATTGTTGGCATTGAAGAAGATAAAATTGACGACGTTTGGGAAGATCTAAGTATGGATAAAGGGCATGCTGTTGGTTTATGTGTGCGCAGTATAAAAATTTGTCCAGCGACTCATTTTTGTAAACGTGCACAACAAGATGCTGTAAGTTTGGGGCTAGAACTTGATAAGCAATATCATGGTATGGAATTACCATCAAAATTTAAGATTGGTATTTCAGGTTGTATGAATTCTTGTAGCGAGTCTGCCATTAAAGATTTAGGATTGATTGGTACGTCGAAAGGATATAAGATTTTGATTGGTGGTAATGCTGGTATTAAGCCACGATTAGCCGATGTATTAGCAGAAAATATTCCCCAAGAAGCCGTCTTGGATTTGGTAGATAAAGTAGTTGCTTATTATAAAGAAAATGGCAAAAAGAATGAACGAATCGGCACTATGATTGAGCGTTTGGGATTAGAGACAATTAAGCAACATATACTAGCATAAGCTTTTGTAAGACGCCAGATTTTGGCGTCTTATTTTCATTATACAATGGGAAATGAATGGAATTATTGTTTGAGTTAGGTTATACTGTAGTATAACATAGTGAAAAACATAAGGGAGGACGTGCTGATGAAAACAGATAAAGAATGGGTAATTAATGCAATAGAGGAGATTGCCTGTTTTGGAAAAGGACAATATGGCATTACTCGCTTAGCCTTCACAATAGAAGATAATAAAGTTCAGCAATATGTAATAGATTTGATGAAGCAAGCTGGTTTGACAGTAAGACGAGATCAAATTGGTAATATCATTGGGCGTCTTGAAGGTCTAGATAGTAGCTTACCGGCAGTACTTACCGGATCTCATTTAGATACGGTACCAGAAGGTGGTAAGTTTGATGGTGTGGTAGGTGTTGTCGGTGGATTAGCTGCGATTAAGCGTTTACAAGATATGGGGCCATTTGCTCATTCAGTTGAAGTGATTATTTTTGTTTGCGAAGAATCCAGTCGTTTTGGCTTTGCTACGATGGGAAGTAAAGCAATGTCGGGGATGGCTAATCTTTCTTCCTGGAGTAAGGCAAAAGATCAAAATGGTCAGACGTTTTCTGAGATTATGTTGGAGCATAGCCTTGATGTGCAACAAGTTACTGATGCAACGAGAAGTAAGGAAGAAATCAAAGCTTTTGTAGAACTACATGTTGAACAAGGAAATGTTTTGGAAAAAGCGGGTAATAAAATTGGTATAGTAAAGACCATTGCTGCGCCAACACGTCTTAAAATTACAGTGGAAGGATTAGCGGCTCATTCTGGAGCGACGCCGATGGAAGAGCGTCATGATGCTTTAGTAAGCGCTGCTATGATTGTTCTTGCTATACGAGAGATTGGACTAGATCAGTCAAGTCGAGGGACGGTAGCTACTGTTGGAGTTCTTAAAGTTCATCCTGGATCTATCAATGTAGTACCTGGTTTGGTAGAAATGTGGGTAGATCTTCGGGGTGTGAATCAAGAAAGCATTATTGAATGTTTACAAGATATTAAAGATACAATTAGTACGATTACGGAAGAGCAAGATACTACAGTAGCAATTGAAATGATATCTGCGGAGAAACCTGTTGACATGGACCAAGATATTAGAAAAATTATTGAAAAAAGTTGCAATAGTATTGGTGCACGCTATCAGATGATAAATAGTAGAGCGGGTCATGATGCGATGAATATCGCGAGGCTAGCACCAACAGGTATGATTTTTATTCCATCGAAAAAAGGAATTAGTCATAATCCCGATGAATATACAGAATATGATGATATTATGACAGGGATTGATGTATTGGCAGAAACGTTATATCAATTAGCAAAGTAAATAGTAGGCAATAAAAAACCTAGGCAGCTGCCTAGGTTTTTTATTGCCTAATATTACCCTTATTAATTATGTAAACTATATGTTACAATATCATAGGACAGGTTTTAAGAATAAGGTTAATGTTTGAGAGGGGATAATAAATGAAAAAAATAATTGCCACTACATTAGCAGCTGTGATTTTCAATATTTTTTCTCCAGTGGCACCACTTGCCCACGCTGGAAGTATAGAAAATTCGCTAACACAAATTATGGCGCAAGATGCTACTGCAGCTCGGATACAGCAATTGCTGATAGTAAAGCAACAATTAGAGCAGGGAAATAAGAACGGTCTATTAGAGGCTTTAACAAAAGCGGCGTTAGATCAATCTGTACAAGGTGATATTTCGACGGTTGCTACTGCTGTAAATACAGTCAATGCCGTGAAAGACGGTAATAGTAGTCAAGTAGTGAAAGACGAAATACGTAAACAAGTTGAAAAAAATATTATGGATAAAGTCGCTCCTTATCAAAAAGAACTAGCAATCATTGCTGGACTGCTATATAATCAACCGCTAACTCCACAAGTTATTTCGGATAGTAATTCCCTAACAGGTGCTCCTGAAAATTATAAACGTGTACTCAATATGACTGCGACTGCCTATGCACCCGGTACATTAGATAATGGGAAATGGGATACCCTAACGTATATGGGTGGCACCGTGCGTCATGGTGTGGTAGCAGTCGATCCGCGAGTCATACCGATGGGAACCAAACTATGGGTAGAAGGGTATGGAGAAGCGATCGCTGAAGATCAAGGGAGTGCCATTAAGGGCAATCGTATTGATCTAGCTTTTAATGATCGAAAGGAAGCCTTGGACTATGGTATTAAAAATGTAAAGATATATGTTTTAAATTAAAACCGGCATTGCCGGTTTTTTTTTCACGGAATCAAAGCGTATATCACTTTCTTTTTATACTACCTTGCTGTGAAGAAGAGTTAGTGAGTATTTTGTTCAAATTGATTAGTTTGGTTCAGAATATTAACCCCAACCTTTTCAATCAATTTTAACAGTGTTGCCTTTTCTTCACTAGCAAGTGTATCTAACATGATTTGATTCCAAGAATCTAAAATTTCGAATAACGTGTTTTTAATGGATTCTGCCTTTTCAGTAGTATATAGATGATAAGCACGTTTATCATTTTCATTGATCTTTCTAGTCACATAATTTTCCTGGACTAGTTTGGCAACTGCTCTAGCCGTTGTTGCTTTATCGATTTTTACGAGATCGGATAGTTGTTCTTGACTGATACCATTATGTTTAAATAAAGTAATAAGAAAAATATATTGACCGCTACCTAGATGATATTGTTTTAATTTCGCATTGAAAAATATTTGACTGTACCGATAAATTAAAGAAATATGTTTTCCTAAGCTGTCTTTTTGCAAAATAGCTACCTCCATATCTGTTGTTTCAGTAGTATAAAAAAGTTTCGTTTGCAACTATATTAGAATTCATTATATAAATAAATTCTAATATAGTAAAGGAGAATTATTTATATAATAGTTGCCATAACAACTAAAAAATGTTATGATAGAGATGATCTTACAACAAATGGATTATGATCATGTATGTTACTTTGGGAACCATAACTTCATAAACTCATAGCACGCATTGTCATATATTTGTCACACTTTTGATTTATTATGAATAGAAAAATCGATTAAGGGTAAAACAAATAAAAGCCATTTTGTAGAAAGTTATATGTGGAATTTCAGTCGTATCGAAGCGTTACATCTATATATAATAAAAAATTAAAATGAAAAGGTGAGGAAAATGATGAGAAGAATTACATCGATTATATTGGTGGTCGCATTTATTATTGTATCGGTATCAGGGTTAGAGATGTCTCTTATGCCAAGACCCAAAAAGGTTCAGCAACAAGTGGTAGCGAACAGTGAAGGAAGCAAACCAGTATCTACAACACCAATGCCATTTTACCCCAAGAAAGCTCATGAGTGGATTGGATATCTCTTTATTGGAGCAGGGCTTGTACATGTCGTCCTCAATAAAGGGGCAATGCTATCTTATTTAAAGCTTAAAAAAAGAGATAACTAGTAAAATAGCTTTACAACTCTCATCAAGGGGAGAATTTGTAAGAAAGTAAGGTAGAGAATCTATATTCTCTATTTTTTTTTTGAGTGTGCAACTTAAAATATCGGATACTATTTTCTTTGCCTTCTACATAGATTTTGAAGAAGAACTGCGTGTAGGAGGGGATAAGGTGGCAATTATGAGGATTAGACGAGTTCAACTATTTTATAGTGTAGCCATTTTATTAATTATGAGTATTATCTGTGGTATAGTCGGTTTTGAATATATGGATGAACAAGAATTAGCTGCTATTGAAAATCAGCCAACTACTCCTCCAATTGGAACAATGAGTATCGTGATCAAGGTGTCGCAGCGTATCTTAGAACTACATAGTGATGGACAGCTGTATAAACAATATCGGATCGCTGTTGGTAAAAGTGAAACACCAACACCAATTGGAGAGTGGAATGTAGTCTGGAAGGACTACAACTGGGGAACGGGATTTGGGACAAGGTGGATGGGCCTAAATGTACCATGGGGCATCTATGGCATACACGGTACCAATAAGCCATGGTCTATTGGACAATTTTCTAGTCATGGTTGTATTCGTATGAGAAATAAAGATGTGGAAGAATTATTTGAATGGATACCTATCGGGACAAGTGTACGTATTGAAGGGCGTAAAATGAAAGTAAAGCGTACATTGAAGCATCAAATGTCTGGTTCAGATGTAGCCTTACTACAAATGAAGTTAAAAGAATTAGGCTATTTAAACAGTCGCGCTGATGGTGTATTTGGGACAGTGACCAAGCAGGCCATCGAAGGCTATCAGGCTGAACATAATATGGAAGTCACTGGCGTAGTGAATAAACAATTGGCAGAATTATTAGGGATTTAACAATAAATAGGTAAAAATTTGACTAAAAATATAAAGGTAGTGTAAAATATACGCAGAAGCCGAATCCTTACGGTACGGGGGAACCATAAAAATATAGGGGTGAATCCACTTATAGTGGTAGGGTTATTCTCTTCTCTTCAACCCGAATCCGACAGCTAACCCCGGAGGCTTACAGCTTATGAGGTTTTTTGCTATTTGTATGATGTAGTAGCAAATCTCACAAGTATTAGAAAAGAGAGGTGACGCAATTGAAAAAAGTATACTTACTAGTAGTAGTAAGCATGTGTATACTACTAACGAGTATGACCGCTTTTGCCGCGCCAGATCGTGACAGTGTCAAAATGGGTATGCGTGGTGAGAATGTGAAAGTACTGCAAAAGTTACTTTCGGAAAAAGGTTTCTATGTAGGGGAAATCGATGGGGTTTTTGGTGAGATAACATTCAAAGCGACCAAATCATTTCAAAATAATAATGGCTTGGTAGCTGATGGAATTGCTGGCAGAGAAACAATGCTATATTTAGAGCGTGCTGCTAGCACCGAATTTAATCCTAGTAGGTCAGGTAGATCACTGACAATGAGTGCATCAGCCTATACTGCCTATGATGATGGAAATTCTCATTATACATTTGGTGGTAGTTTGGTTCGAAAAGGCATAGTAGCTGTTGATCCCGATGTGATTCCGTTAGGAACTCGCTTATTTATACCGGGCTATGGCTATGCAATCGCTGATGATATTGGTGGTTCGATAAAAGGAAATAAAATTGATATAGCATTTGATAATCGTAGTGAAGCATTGCAATTTGGTAGGCAACGAATAACCGTATATATTTTGGATTAACAGGCTTTATGCCTGTTTTTTTTTATTTCAAGAAAGAATGCATAGAACGATCTATTCGGGTTATATTAGTATGAAAAGCGGAAAGGCGTGATCAGTCGTAGATATGTCGGGCAATATTTTACTTCTTTTGTTAGCTCTTATCTCGGGGGTATTGATGGCAGTACAAGGTTCACTCAATGCCGCATTAAGTAAGGTCATTGGTCTACTCGAAACAACCTTCGTTGTACATCTGAGTGGAACGGTTATTTTGCTAATCCTATTATTTGTAGTTCGAATCGGCAAAGGAAATTTGTCTGCACTTCCAGAAGCCCCGTGGTACGCTTATTTGGGCGGAGCTGTTGGCGTGGGTATTATTTATCTTGTAGCTGCTAGTATACCTACGCTAGGGGTAGCAAATGCTACAACGGCAATTATTGTCGGGCAAGTATTAACTGCCATTATGATTGACCATTTCGGTGCATTGGGTCTAGAACGGATCACATATGGTTGGAATCAATTGATCGGTCTTGTCTTACTGGTGATCGGTGCAAAATTATTACTAAAATAGGGTTTATAATCATGGTACGCTTATATGAATA
>CAXYVG010000119.1:0-9626 GCA_964292325.1 uncultured bacterium
TCCTCCAACTTTTTTAAAAATTGCGTAATCTTCTTGCTATAATAAAATATATCAATACAAGGCACTAAAAAAGCAATGCTCTTATTTTCTTTCTCGTGTCATTACACATTAGTACGCTCTATATGTTCATTTGCGCAAAATCACTATATTGTCTATATCGATAATACAAATACATATTGACATTTGCATTGCGAACCATTTATAATTATAATACTGATATATATATACGTTATCGGTGATGACGGATAAAAGTAGTTTTGTACATTTCACGCAGAGAGCTAGTGGTTGGTGTGAACTAGCTGAAAATGCAAAATGAAGTTCTTTCCCGAACCGCAGACTGAAAATTGTAGTAGGTCTTGCCGTTTGTCTACGTTACAGACTTAGAGTTGATCTTATGATCGAAGTAGGGTGGTACCGCGACAAGTCGTCCCTTGTCTGGTACTTCTTTTTATTTTGTCTGTAAGGTTATTTTGGGTGGTAACACGGTCACTATCGTCCCTTTTAGAGGGACGATTTTTTTCCGTAAAAAATATTTACTATTTAAGGAGGTCGATTCATATGAGTATTCCATTTCTAATTGTATGCGTATACATCGCTCTATTATTTGTCATCAGTTATTTCGCCCAGCGGCGCTCTGCCGGTAGTTCAACGAATTATATCCTAGCAGGTAGACAACTCACTACTCCACTCATTACCGTATCCATTGTAGGACTTGCGGTTGGCGGTGCGTCAACGATTGGCGTAGCCGAGCAAGCCTATAAAGTAGGTCTTTCGGCCGGTTGGTATACAACCGCCTGGGGTATCGGGGCTATCGTTATGGGGATGCTTGTTGCGAAAAAATATCGCGAACTCAACATCACTACAGTACCCGAACTACTGGGCCGACATTATGATAAAAAAGGTATGGTCGCTGGGATATCATGCCAAATCTTAATTCAACTAGTGGTTATGTCTCTTCAATATCTAGCGGGTGGCAGTATTCTTTGTGCCTTAATGCCTGAAATATTCACCCTAACCTCCGGCATGCTCACAAGCGCTGTCGTATTTATCAGTGTCACCTTAATTGGTGGTATGTGGTCTGCTAGTCTATCTAATATTTTAAACGTCTCACTGAAATACATTGGTATTATCTTAGCGACCATTGTCAGCGTCAATCGCTCAGGCGGTATCGAAAATATTAAAACTGCCCTTCCAACTAACGTACCTTACTTTAGTTTTTTTGATGGTGTCGGCATCTTGGGAATCATTAGTTGGATTATGGTATTAGTAACTGTTAATTTATCACTACAAAGTATCATTCAAATTTCGCTAGGAGCCAAAGACGTACAAACCGCTCGCCGTGGTTTCATTATTGGCGGACTCATGATGCTTCCTATTGGTTTTGTCAGCGCCTTACTAGGGGTCATTGCCAAAACTATGTTTCCTGATGTAACTCCTGCGATGGCTTTGCCGATGACAATTATGTCATTAAATCCTTTTTTGGCAGGTATTACGCTAGCAGCATTATGGGCAGCAGATGTCTCAACAGCCTGTAGCTTACTGCTTAGCTCAGCTACATTATTCTCTCAAGATATTTATAAAAAGTTTATTGATCCTACAATTAGCGAAAGGAAATTCCTTTTTGTCACAAAAGGAGCCGTACTTGTGCTAGGCTTATTTACTCTGATGCTTGCCATGACGATTAGTGGTATTATAAATACGCTTATGGTTGGCCTCAGCTTGACTGCTGCCTTTAGCATTATTGTACTATTTACGCTGTTTGCCCCAGGCCTTTGCCGTAAAAATGCTGCGTTTTATACAATCATAGTAGGAGTCACCGTTTTAATTGCATGGCAAGTACTGCCCGCAATTCGCATCTTCCCACACGTCATCTATCTGGAATGGTTAGCCTGCACTGGAACCTTCTTATTAACCTATTTATTAGATGCAACGCCAATTGCGAGTACCGAATCTGCATAACATGTAATCGATTTAGTGATATCTATATAGCAACAAAGTGCCAATTTTCAGCCTAAAACTGAAGTTGGCGCTTTGTTTTTATTACAACTTTATTACCTTTGTCAGTATTTGCTGTGAAATATATGTTACATCACCAAATTCTGACTTTATCTCTGATAGCATTTTTTAGACGTTCGGGTTAAAATTAGATTGTTCATTGATAAATGCTAAATATAAGAGGAGGTTCCCTGTGGAAATGTTACAAATTAACAAACTTCGCAAAGCTAACGAAATACCATTTAAGGTAGTAAGTTGGCTACAAGAACTGGATCCAATCGTTGAGCATGATGATTTCGGTATGATGTATAAAGGCTGCATTCTAGCAGAAGATGACTACGGTAAGTATGCTGCGATTGTCGGAACAACAGATCAATTTTTAAATGCTCCCTTAGAGGTCACTTCAAATAGTACCCAATATAAAGTATTAAAGATTGAACATTGCTGGTAGCTTTTTAGCTGCCAAGAAATAGATTTCAAGTCCTGCAATTTTTTTTGCAGGACTTCTTATTATGATCATACATTTTATTTTAATTATTTGTTACTCTTTTCATTAAGAAAAGACTAAGGTTTCGACCAAGTCCTCAGACGACGGTCGAAACCTTAGTCTTTCTTACTTTGAATCAAGAAATGTTATACTTTCTGATTCCGCAAAAAACTGACTAATTTCTACTAATTTAATAAACTCTGCACGATATCCTTCCTCATCGTTTCCCTTGGCGCCCTTTGCCAATTTCAAAATGTCTTGATAGGACGACTGCCCCTTATATTCTGAATTACGTAGTAGCATTGCATATTCAGCAACCGCTGCAGCAAATCGAAAGTTTTCGCTGGCAATCGCCTTACCATCCTTGCTATCAATACTTTGCGTAAATAACGTACTCCTATCTTCATTCGGTTTTTTGTAGCGAACTTTGATTTGTAACAATTCATTGCTATCTACAATCTTAGCTTGCTGATATACAAGTGGATCAACACTAGCACCTACTTCCTCTGACCCAGCAGGAATAATTTCATAAAAAGCTGTTATAGAATGACCAGCGCCCATATCACCCGCATCTTTTTTGTCATTATTAAAATCGCTTTTATCTAATACGCGGTTTTCATAACCAACCAAACGATATGACCTTACTTGCGCCGGGTTGAATTCAACCTGCAATTTTACATCTTTGGCAATGGTATATAGCGTACCAGCAAATTGATTGACCAATACTTTTTTTGCTTCTAACGCATTATCAATATAAGCATAATTACCATTGCCTTTATCAGCTAATGCTTCCATTTTATTATCTTTTACATTTCCCATACCAAAGCCAAGCACGCTAAGAAAAATTCTTTGCTCTCGCTGCTCTTCAATCAATCGTGTTAATTCGCCTTCGCTACTCACACCTACATTAAAATCACCATCAGTTGCCAGTACAACTCGATTATTGCCATCCGCTATGAAATTTTCCTTAGCAAGTTTATATGCGAGCTGAATTCCTTCGCCCCCTGCCGTCGAACCACCTGCCTGCAGTGTATCAATCGCATTCATAATTTTTTCTTTTTCACTACCAGCAGTTGGCTCTAAAACAACTCCCGCTGCTCCCGCATAAACAACAATGGATACCTGATCTTGTTCACGTAGTTGCTTGACAAGCATTTTGAATGCCGTTTTTAGTAATGGCAATTTATTCTCTTGCGCCATAGAACCTGAGACATCAATCAAGAATACTAAATTACTTGCTGGCATTTCCTCTAACTGAATCTCTTTTCCTTTTAAGCCAATCATGACCAGCTTATGACTTGGTTCCCACGGACAAGCGCCCACTTCGGTTGTCATTGAAAATGGTTGCTGCCCAACTGGCTGTGGATACTCATATGTAAAATAATTGATCATTTCCTCTGTTCTCACTGCATCTAAGGGTGGTAATTTCCCACTATTGATAAAGCGACGCATATTACTATAAGAAGCTGTGTCTACATCAATCGAAAAGGTGGATACCGGACTACTAAGCGCCTCTTGAAAATTGTTATCATATACCCTTTTATACTCTTCGGTATTAAAAGATACTGCCGGGCTATAAGAAGCTGGAGATGCATATAACCTCATTGACTTTTCAACGACAACCATCGGTGCTCCTGCTCCCATGCTCATGTTAACCATTCCTTGTAATGTTCCGCTGTTATAGCCTCTATCATAATGTCCACCACTCAGTACAATGATCGCATTCTTTTGCTCATTCATTTTCATATGTAAACCATAATGGTTCATCAGCAATGTTAACGCTTGCTCTAGCGTTTGTTGCTCGGCGATTTGTAAATCCACCTTAAGATTGGCAATTTCAGGAACAGCTAAAATCTGAATACCACTCTGCTGACTCAAAAGTGCTAACACTTCCTCTAGCGCCACTCCTTTCACACTGACTTCACTGCTTATCTTTCCCGCCCTCATCTTTTCTTGTAAACTACTAGAGGCTGCCCCCGTTGTGGTAACCATACTAACCAGCATCATGACAAGTACACTATAAATCCATATTTTTTTCATTGTAAGCGCTCCTTATGTTTTTTTCTACTATAGTAAACGCTCAAAAAAATCAAAAGTAACGGATACAAAAAAAATCTGCTATAATAAGTTTAATATTGATATAAAATCAGAGTTGGTGAAAAAATGCCAGAAGATGACATCATAATCCGTAAAGCCCAAGCAGGTGACCGCGAAGCACTCAATACCCTCATGTCCAACTACTGGCATCCTATATACCATTTTGTATCGTACAAAATGAGTAGTCTCGAAGATGCACAAGAAATCACACAAGAAACCTTCCTGCGAGCGTTTCGATCACTACCAAACTACAAGCAGCAAGCTAATGCAACCTTCAAAACCTATCTAAGTCGTATCGCGCTAAACCTCATCACTGATTTTTGGCGCAAGAACGGGCGAAACCTTGTAGTGACCGACCTCGCTGCATATCAGGAATTAGCCTCTAGCGATGACCCACCAGATATGCAGACGATCACTCAGGAAACACGCGAAGAAATTGCATTCCTAATACGCAGCCTGCCCAAAGAGCAACAACAAACGATTGAACTTAGGATTATTGCCGGACTGCCGATCAAAGAAACAGCAACTACAATGGGTAAAACAGAAGCAGCAGTTAAAATGCTACAACAACGTGCACTAAAAAATCTCCGTCAATTACTACAAGATAAAGGAATCACAGCCATAAACTAACGCAAGGGGGTGAACGAAATGCCTAAGTCTAACCATCTAGCAGATGATACCGAAAATTTATCCCGATTATTAGATGAAATCAATCTAGGCCGACAACCAAAAACTACCGATCCTGAAACTGCAGAACTCCTAGAAGTCGCAACTCTCATAAAATCATCCTCAACTCCCGTAAAACCACCGCAACATCTGATCGATCAAACAGTAATGCTTGCGATGGAATCTCTGCCAAAAAATAAGGTAAAACGCTATAATAAGTGGCTATATTCGGGCGCACTCAGTACCGCAGCCGCTATCTTACTCATTATTGGCCTTCATACCATACCTTCCTGGCAGACCGAAACGCTAACCATTCCATCCCAAGTATCACCAGACATTTCGAATGTCCCCGCTTCCCTCCCCACCCAATCGGTTCCTAGTGAACCCACGCAAAACAAAAGTGGCAACACATCACTAGAACGTTCCATTCCTACTGAAACGAAAAAAAACGCCCCTACTAGTGAAAGTAAGAGCCCACCAGCACCTTCTAGCCTCCCTATATACCAAGCGCCCCTAATCAACAAAGAAACAATCACCACGGCCAAATCATCTCCAGTAGCAGAAATAGCTAAAGTACAATCCACTGCTCCTGCTGCGATTGAGCCCCTCATCCTCGCGGGTCGTTCTCCTGATTCGATCGTATCGGATACCCAAAAAGGTATAGTTCGCCAAATATATGCTAAAGACACTCCTCAGCAAATCATCATTACACAACAAATCCCATCGCCCCCTTCTCTTTCCGATGCAAAAGTAGCAGAAAGCAATCGCATGCATCTAGAAAAATCAATTCTCACCTTAGAAAAAGCGAATAAAAATCCCAATAAAATCACCATCTTCATTCAAAACCAAGAAGTCACACTAGAAAGCGATCTCAGCACCGAAGAACTAACAAAACTAGCAGAATCATTATCTGTTTCAAGATAAAAGTAGGAGTAATACTGAATCATCAATTCAGCATTACTCCTACTTTCCTATCCTTCATCCTTAGCACAATAGCGGATTGTAATGGCTCCAAGCACAATGCAACCACCAATGGTTGCGAAAAATCCAGGTTGCTCACCAATTAATAGAAATACCCAAATCGGATTTAAAATGGGTTCAATTGAGGTGATCAGTGTCGCTTTGAGGGCGGGAACATGGCGTATCGCATACGAATATAAGACGTAGGCAAGTCCTAGCTGAAAAAATCCGAGCGATAAAATGCCCAGCACATTCGTATAATCAAAAGAAATATCGGACCAAAAGAAGAGACTAATCACAAAGGTCATTATATTACCTATAAGCACAGATCCATAAGGGGAAGCATTCTTTTGTATCCGCATACAAACAATAAACGTCGCAAAACTAATCCCTGATAACAGAGCAATGAAATTGCCGAGCATACTGCCAGCACTCACTTTATCAATAAAAAAGAAAACCATACCACTTAGCACTATAAAAATAGTCCACCAATCACGACGAGAAGTCTTTTCATTCAAAAACCAAGAACCTAGCAACGCTACAAATACCGGAGCTGTATATTGTATTAAAATGGCATTGGCAGCCGTCGTCATTTTAGTCGCTGTCACAAAACAACTGACGCAACCACAATACGCAATCGCGCCAATCCACTGTGGTCTAGAAAAAGAAAGACGTTCTTTATGAAAAACTGCCCAAATCACAAAAGTTGCAATCAAACTACGTCCACCAGCGATTGCCATCGGATGCCAGGCTACGGATTTGATCAGTACCCCTCCCGTACTCCATAATAGAGCCGTTAGAAAAAGGTACATAATCGCTTTATTTTGTTTTGTCATCTATCTAGCAACCTCGTTAGTGATTGTCCGGTACAATGTTTTATCCATCTCACTTAGGAACGGTGAAGGTTTCCCATAATAGAAAATGCTTAAATCATGCAATGTACGCGTGCAAATCGTATAGAGAATATGGCGTTCTTCTTCTTGACTATAATTAATCGCATCGGCATTGACAACCAATACCGCATCAAATTCTAGTCCTTTTGCCAGATACGAAGGAATCACAATAATCCCTTGATGGAAAGCATCGTCTTCATCAATCACAAGATTGAGATTAATATGAGGCGCAAGATCGGCAAACACTTTTTTTGATTGATAGGTATTCTTGCAAATAATAGCAACCGATCGCAGTCCTTTTGCTAAAACGGTTTCAATGGTATGAAGTAAAGCAGGAATTAAATCTGGCATTTTTTCAATTCGAGTAACTGTTGGTACCGAACCAGAGCGATTGACAGATTCCACTGCGTCTTGATAAGAAAGTAGTGCCTGACAAAAAGCCTGAATCTCTTTTGTCGAACGATAACTTCGTGTCAGACGAAACGCAATAGCCTTGTCCATACCAACAATATCTCCCATATCTTTAAAACTAGCCGTTTTTAGAAATGGGTGAACTGATTGTGCAGGATCCCCAACCACTGTCCATGTCGAATTTGGGAAAAGGAGTACCAAAATTTTAAATTGCAACGTGGTATAATCTTGCGCTTCATCAATGATTAAATGCTTAATCTCGCGATTGACAGGAAACCCTTGCAAAATACCTTGTAAATAAATAAATGTTGGAATATCTTCGTATGGCAATATACCACGGTTTAAATACGAAATGGTTTGTTTTTGAATTTCTTTCCATTGCTGAGAAAAAATCGCCTTATTGGCTGAGCGAGCAAATAACCAATCGCCTTTAAATAAGCGTCGATATTCTGATAAAGGAATAATATGCGTTAATTTATCAATTTTTTCATCAAATGCACGAAAATCTTCTCTAGCAGCCATTCTTGCTAATGCTTTAATATCATCTTCATCCACTTCTTCGCCGCTAGCTATGATCTGATCTTCTTTTTTCTTACGAGCTGCATGAACAAACGGACGCATTCTAACTTCAATGATTTTTTTTATTTTTTCTAGACGAATGATCACCGGCATACTCGAATAATTATCCAAATAATATTGTTTCCATTCCTCTTTGCTAAATATGATTTGTCCATTATACTCAATCGCTGGATAATCATTTACCAAACTGGTTTGCATCCATTCGATATATTCTTGTAGTATTTGTTCAAAATCTCCTGATGATTTAAAACGAATATTTTCGCTGCGAATGACTTGTTCTGCTCCACTCGCATTGGATAGTACACTTTCTAAGTGAGAAGTACGACTTTCAAGACTAATCGGTAGTTGAAATATAAACTGCGAAACACAATCGTGGAACGTTTTTTGCAGTACATTTTCTTCACCCATTTCTGGTAGAACATTCGAAATATAATCACTAAATAAATGATTCGGCGAAAGAATGAGCACATTCTTCTCATTGAGAATCTCACGATCACGATACAGTAAAAAGGCAATACGATGTAAGGCAACCGAAGTTTTACCACTACCGGCTGGCCCTTCAACGAAAAGTGCTCTGTGACTTTGGTTCCGAATGATTTGATTTTGCTCACGCTGAATACTATTGACGATGGTATGCATTTTATCATCAACACTTTTCCCCAGTATCTCCTGTAATACTTCATCATCAATTTTTACATCTGCGTCAAACATGTACTGCATAGCACCATTGCTGATTTTATACTGCCGTTTTAAGGTCATTTTCCCGCTGATCGTCCCAGCTGAACAATGATAGGAAGCCTCGCCTAATCCACAATCATAAAACATACTCGATACCGGTGCACGCCAATCATATATCAGAAACTCTCCTGTATCCTCTTGCATTAACGTGGCAATACCAATGTAGATTGCTTCTTCTTGAGGATCGATACCCTCTTCTTCTTCGATAAAATCAATGCGTCCAAAGTAAGGGGAGTTTAATAGTTTCCGCAGTCTAAGAGGAGTACTATGGATAATAGTCGAAAGTGCCCGTTGACGATTGGCCGTTTCTACCATCTGGGCTTCATCACTACCACTTTTTTCCCAATAATCTAGTAAGGTATTTTTAAGTTCCGACTCTTTTACAACGCAGTCTTTTTCACTGACTATCAGCTGTTTTTTTATTTCTTTTAGCGTATCCTCTAATCGGATCGCTTCAATTTCTTTTTCTTGCTCGTTCATTTTTCCTCCATCTATAGAAAAGATTAAATTACCCCATAAAAGATTATTGTACCATAATCCATTCACGATAGCTATGATACTAATCATATAAACCTGCTGAATAAAAAAACTTGCTTTTAGCCAACTCTTGAAAAGCAGAATCCTTAGTTATTATTCCTTGACATCAACAATTGATTCCACTAAAAAAAGTAGGCAATTCGCCTACTTTTTAGCTACAATATCTATTTAGTGAATTCGCCTTTATTTAGAGCGATTAAAAATACAAGTTGTGCCACCTAAACGCAAACATTTCGTGCAAGAAATACATTTCGCAGGTTGTA
>CAXYVG010000120.1:0-9603 GCA_964292325.1 uncultured bacterium
CAAAAGATTGGTACTGTTAGATATACAGACTATAACCCCACGATTAAATATGTTGTTACTCCAGATGGCAGAGAATTAAAAATAGCAAACCTTGTAGAGGAAACAACCTCTGAACGTGAAACACTTCAACGCTATCTCCGTAACATAAAAAAGAAAGAAGATGTAGATATTATCATAGCACTTGGAACAGCAAAGGAAGGATTCGACTGGAAATGGTGTGAACACTGCCTTACAATTGGAGTTCGAGGATCATTGACAGAAATTGTGCAGATCATAGGCAGATGTACCCGTGACTGCGAAGGAAAAGAGACTGCCCAATTTACAAATCTGATAGCAATGCCTAATGCTAAACAAGATGATGTAACCGTAGCTGTCAATGATTTATTGAAAGCAATAACGGCTTCACTTCTGATGGAACAAGTAATGGCGCCATCGTGGAAGTTTAAAACAGCCAAAGAGGTAAAAGAAGGAGCAGAAGGCGGCGATGGTGATAAACGTACACTGATTGTAGAAGGATTGAAACCGTTATCTTCGGAAAAAACAAAAATAATCGTTGCTGAACAATTAGATGACTTGAAAGCGACCATCCTACAAGATGATATGATTGTAAAAGCTATGGCATCTGATACCTACGCAGAAACGATCAACAAAGTACTTATCCCTAAAATCATCAAGGAGAAATATCCCGATTTAACCACAGACGAAGTGGAAGAAGTTCGCCAACGCACGATACTGGATACTATAGTAAAAGGAAATAATGTAGAAGTACAGCCGGACGGACAACGTCTTTTGCGACTTACCAATAAATTTATCAACATCGATAAACTGTCTATCAATATTATTGACACAATCAATCCTTTTCAAAGGGCCTATGAAATTCTGTCGAAACAGGTGAATGCTGGAATGCTGAAAGTGATCCAAGATACGATTGCCGAACAAAAATACGACATGAGCCTTGAAGAAGCTATTTTTCTCTTCAAAGGTCCATTGAAGCAATATATAGTTGCCAACAATGGGCAACTTCCTGATATTAATCACCCTAATCTGAAAGTACAAAGGCTGGCACAAGCCTATCTGAAGATTAAGAATCAGAAAATCAGAAAAGAAATGGGATTGGAATACGATCCAAAGAGTAATTAATTCATAAATAGAAAAGTGTCCCATGGAATATCCTAAAGAGCTTGAAGAATTATTTAACGATCCCCTTTTAGCAGATGTTAAACCTGCTTCTAAGCCACTGACAGCAGATGACCGTTTGGCCGAGAAACTTTTGTGCATTAATGAGTATATAAAGCGAACAGGGCATTGCCCCTTGCCTGAAGGAGGTTTTGAAGAAAAGAAACTTTGTCGAAGTCTGGAGGCCATACAGAATCATCGTTCAGTATCTTCATTAAAGGATTATGATGAATTCAACCTGTTAAATATAGAGTAACTTATGGAAATAGATGACATCAATAAAGAATTGGAGGAGCTATTTAAAGACCCCATATTAAAGATAACTGATGAGGAGAAAGCCCTTTTTACTCTTCCGGAAGTCCTAAAGGCAAAGAAAGAACGTAAAGAAGCTGATTATGTAGCTCAACGAGTTGTTTGTGAAAACTTTGCTGATTATGAATCCGGATTTAAGCAAGTCCATAAAGATCTACGTGAAGGCAAACGAATGTTGAAAAGATATACAGGTGAATCTGCTATTCAAGCCGGATATTATTATGTATTAAACGGGGTAGTGGTTTATTTGGATAAGCTGATAGAGATGAGGAAAGAGAACAGAACCGGCGGACACCTCGATGGACGGACACGCCTTATATATGAAAACGGAACAGAATCTGATATAAAATTCAGAACTTTAGGAAAAAGCATACAAATAGACGGGTTCATTATTACAGAGAGTACAGAAACAGATGAAGTTGCTTTAGAAGTTCGTTTTAATAATATAGAAAGTTCTGATATTGCGGATGGATACATATATGTACTATCTTCTTTATCTACTGATCCACAAATACAAGGGCAAAAAGACTTATATAAAATAGGTTTCTCAACAACAAGAGTTGAAGAACGGATAAAGAATTGTGAATATGAGCCGACTTACCTAATGGACCAAGTGAAAATAGTTTCGGTATGGAAAACCTTTAATATGAAGACAAACGTATTCGAAAACATTATCCATCAGTTTTTTAAATCCGTACAATTCAAAGTTAAGGTTAGAGATATAGCGGGGAACGAGTCTATCCCTCAAGAATGGTTTGTTGTGCCATTAGGGATTATTGAACGAGTGGTAGAAATGATTATTGATGGTTCCGTTGTTGATTATAGATATAATCCAACCATGCAAGTACTCGAAAAGGTTGAAAAAGAAAAGAGAACAGCAAGTGATAAAGTAGATACAACTGGCTGGTCTATCCTAACACTGCGAATCAAACAAATTTATTTTGATTTAATCCTAAAAGGTGAAAAAACGGTTGAATACAGAGATATGAAGCAAAGCCAAATAGGCAAATACACATGGGTAGAACAAGATACAGGCACTAGATATTTGCGCAAATTTGATGCATTACGTCTATTTGTTCGAAATACAGCCGGCGGCGGAGACAGAATGTTGGTCGAAGTTATAGATACTCAATATAATCCGGATTCTAGACAGGTGGAGTACCTGCTGGGAAAGGTTTTGGAAGTTGATATCAAATCTAATTTACATAAATAATATGCAAAATATAATAGCAGTCATTTGGGATTTTGATAAAACGCTAGTAGATGGCTATATGCAAGATCCTATCTTTGAAGAGTATAATATAGATCCTAAGAATTTTTGGGAAGAAGTAAACAAATTACCTGAACGATATTTGAAAGAGCAGGATGTAAAGGTTAATCCAGATACAATTTATCTGAATCAGTTCATTAAATATGCTAAAGAAGGCAAATTTGCAGGATTGAACAATGATAAGTTAAAGGAATTTGGAAGTAAGTTAAAATTCTATCCCGGTATCCCTGATATATTTAGAACCAGTAAAGAACTACTAGCAAATGATCCAGCCTGCAAAGAGTATAATATTAAAGTGGAGCACTATATTGTTAGTACTGGATTTGCTCAAGTTATACGAGGTTCTTCCGTTATGGAGCATATTGAAGATATTTGGGGGTGCGAGCTAATAGAAGCACCTGATCCGAATCAAGAAGGTTGTTCTATCATCAGTGAAATAGGATTTACAATTGATAATTCTACTAAAACTAGAGCCATCTTTGAAATCAATAAGGGTATCAATAAAAATCAAGATGTAAATGTAAATAGCAATTTGTCTGAAGAGCAAAGAAGAATAAGCTTTAAGAATATGATTTATATAGCGGATGGTCCTAGTGATGTTCCTGCTTTTTCTGTTGTAAAAGGAAGAGGAGGCGCAACTTTTGCTATATACCCTCACGGTAATGAAAAAGCATTCAAACAAGTGGAACAGTTGAGAATAGAAGGACGTATTGATATGTTTGCAGAAGCTAACTATAATGATAAAACAACCGCTTCTATGTGGATTTGTAATAAGATACTTGAATTTGCAGAGCGTATTAAACAAACAGAGAAAAGTAAACATTCTGGGAATTTCAACACCCCCAAACACTTAATATAGCAAACTTTATCAATTATGGCTGAAAAATATAATGCATCCAATATAGCATTAGAACAAATCCTGAACTTCATTAAGTCCGGTGAAATCGCTATTCCTGAAATTCAACGTCCTTTTGTCTGGAAACCCAGACAGGTACGTGATTTGATTGACTCACTATACACAGGTTATCCAACCGGATACTTTATTATCTCTCAAAGTCCCAATATGAAGTTGAAAGACGGCACTCTTTCCGAAGGAAAAAAGATAATGATAGATGGACAACAACGTGTAACTGCACTGATGACTGCCATTATGGGAATGGAAGTTATCAATGCCAACTTCGAGAAAAAAAGAATAAAAATAGCATTTAATCCTTTGGCTAATCCTGAAAATGAGGAAGAAATATTCAAAGTACAAGATAATGCCATTTTGAGAGATAAACGCTGGATTGCAGATATTGCAGAAGTTTTTAAACCGACTTTTGATCTATGGCAGTTCGTAAATGAATATTGTACTGTAAATACTGAGATTAGAGGAAGCGAATTGAATAAAATTCTCATGCAGTTGATGGATATCAAGAACCGTCAAATAGGTGTAATTACGTTAAACAGAGAGCTCACAATTGACGAAGTTACAGAGATTTTCATTCGCATCAACAGCCAAGGGGCAAAACTGAACCAAGCAGACTTTGCCATGTCAAAGATTGCAGCCAATACGAACTATGGCGGTAATGTACTAAGAAAAGCTATCGATTATTTCTCGCATTTAGCTATCCAACCGGATTGGTATGGAGATATGTGTAAAGATGTAGAATTTATCGCGACTCCGTTTGCTAATAAGTTAAAGTGGCTGAAAGATGATCGTGAAGATATATTCGACCCTGATTATAATGATATTCTTCGAATAGCCTTCATGTATAAATTCAATCGTGCCAAAATGAAGGATTTGGTAAGTTTGTTAGGAGGACGCGATTTTGAGACACGTGAATACAAAGAAGAGATCGCAGAAGTTTCATTTCAAAAACTCACAGAAGGGGTTATGGATTTAATGAACGAGTATGCCTTTTCGAACTTTGTATTAACAATTAAGTCAGCCGGATTTATCAGTAATAAATTGATAAACTCACAAATGACACTCGATTTCGCCTATACGCTTTATCTCTTACTCCATGCTGATCCTAATATTGACAATTCAAAAATTAAGCACTACATTGCAAAATGGTATGTCATGACAACTTTAACCAGCAGATATATCACCTCCCCTGAGAGTGTTATGGATACAGATATTCGCAGAATTAAAGAAAGAGGGTTTGTAGCATACTTCGAGGAAGTTGAAGCCGCCAATTTATCTGAGACCTTTTGGAGTGTAGGATTAGTTCAAAACCTAGAAACATCTGCTATCAACAGCCCATATTTTAATACGTATCTAGCAGCACAAATTTATAATGGAGATAATGCTCTATTTACAAATGGAGGTAAAGTTAGTGATTTGATTACCGTCATTGGGGATGTTCATCACATTTTCCCTAAAAAGTATTTAATCAGAAATGGCTGGACGGATAAATCGAAATACAATCAAATTGCAAACTACACCTATCTTGATACACAAGTTAATAAAGCGGTATCTGATGATGCACCCTACATTTATTTCAGCAAAGCATTCGAACAATGTGAGACCAAACAACTCATATATGGCAATATTACGGACTTAGATGTACTTCATAAGAATTTGAAACAAAATTGCATCCCGGAAAATATAGTAGAGATGTGGAATACTGATTACGACATTTTTTTAAATAAACGGCGTAAATTAATGGCGCATAAGATTAAAGAATACTATTATAATTTATAAAGAAGGCTATATGCAGTTCATATATAATACAACAATAATGATTCATGACTAAAGAACAGAAAATATTATCTCTTTTAGCTCAGTTCAAAGAGTTGGGTATAGATCAGCAGATAGACTATAACAAGTTCTATCTATACTCTATTATTACCCATTCAACAGCTATTGAGGGTTCTACCGTCACCGAAATAGAAAACCAACTTTTATTCGACGAGGGTATCAGCGCAAAAGGTCGTTCAATGACTGAACAGTTAATGAACTTAGACCTGAAAGCTGCATACGAACAATCAATTGCCTTTGCAAAGAGCCATAGTGATATTACCGTTGAGATGCTTAAGAAGCTATCCTCTGTGGTTTTAAAGAATACAGGAACAATCTATCAAACTGCTTTAGGAGAATTTTCGTCAGCAAATGGAGATCTACGTTTACTAAATGTTACGGCTGGTACCGGAGGGCGTTCTTATATGAATTACTCAAAAGTACCTACTAAGCTAGCAGAGCTTTGCGAAAACATAAACCAAAGACGAAAGTCTCTATCAAAAAGAGAGATTATCGAATGCTACAAATTGAGCTTCGATGCTCACTTTCATTTGGTAACTATCCACCCTTGGGCTGACGGCAACGGCCGAATGTCTCGTTTGCTGATGAATCAGTTGCAGTTTGAATTTGGGCTCATCCCCACCAATATCAACAAAGACCGTAAAGCGGAATATATTGAAGCCCTTATTGCCACCCGTGAAAATGATGATATTGAGTTGTTTCGTAACTTTATGTTTGATGAACATATTCGTAACTTGGAGGAGACAATTCGTAATTATCAGGCATCAATAGAGGATACTGGTTTAGAACCTCGTATCGATGTCGGTATAAATGTCGGTATAAATGTCGGTATAAACGAGCAGCGTACATTAGAACTTATTCGAATTAATAATCGGATAACTGCAAAAGAAGTAGCAGAATCGCTCTCGGTTTCCTTACGGCAGGGTGAACGTATTATGGCAACACTAAAGGAGAAAGGTTTAATTAAACGTGTTGGTTCTAATAAATCGGGGCATTGGGAGTTGAATGAGCCATAAATATCTGTAGAAATTAGCAAATAAATACCCTATGCGCATACAGCTTGCATCCGACCTACATTTGGAGTTCAAAGAGAACCTCGCTTATATTCAGAGTATCCCGTTTGAGATAACAGGAGATATTTTGATATTAGCTGGAGATACTTTCTACCTCAAAGACAGGACTATGCCAAATATTAAGTTTTGGCGATGGGCTTCTCAGAACTATCAACAAGTGATATTGGTGCCGGGTAACCACGAATTTTATAACAATGGTGATGTAACTTCTCGTGGAGACTCTTGGCAATATATGTTTCTCGACAACGTGGGATACTACTATAACAAGGTGGTACGTATTGGTGATGTTGATATTATTCTCTCAACTTTGTGGTCACACATTCGTGAAGAAAACGAGGTTAGTCTATTCAGAGGAATGAACGATTTTTGCCAGATATTATATGATAAGCATCGTTTACGCATAGAGGATTTTAATGTAGAACATAAAAAATGCCTTGCCTTTATCAAGCAAAGTGTCCTCGAAAGTACCGCTAAACACATTGTTGTCGTAACCCATCACCTACCTACTCTTCAAGTTGTTGCCGAAGAGCGAATAAATGATAGCATGAATAATGCCTATGTTACAGAGTTGGGAAACTTCATTGCCAATAGTCAAATTGATTATTGGATATACGGACACTCTCACGAAAATATTAATACCGAAATAGGTGTCACTAAAATTATATCCAATCAGTTGGGGTATTTGCTCAATGGAGAGCAAATAGAGGGATTCAGTACAAGTCGATTTATTGAGTTATAAAAAATCAAAAGAATATAAACATGAAAATACATCACTATACAAATTTAGAATCATTAGCAATGATTCTAAAGAATAGGACTATTAGATTTAATCGCCTTGATAAAGTAGATGACCTTGAAGAGGGTAATGCTGAGTCATTAGGAGTTCGTTTTTGCAAATATGTATTTGTTTCATGCTGGACCGAGATTTCCGAAGAAAGTATTCCCCTTTGGAAAATGTATGGTGGTGATTTTGGAGGTATTCGAATTTCAGTAGAGAAAGAAATGTTTCAAGAATATTTCGTATCTAATTTAGATTTTGGAGGTCTAAAATCACAAGGCTTTCTTATAACAAAAATTCCTCCACAAAGCCTAACTCATCCAGATTTTTGGGTTTTCCCTATGTTAGATTACAATAATGACTTGTTTTATCGACACGTAGAATATGTAGATGATGTTTTTCAATACACCAAAGATTGTATTCAGATTACTAATATTAAAGATGGTAGAGGAGATATGAATATGCAAATGAAGCCTTTTGGTTCTTATAAAAATAAACGTTGGGGGTTTCAGAATGAAACAAGATTTGTGCTCTATGTGCTTCCCTGCAACCCTATGTTAGAGGGGGTAAATCCAGAAGTCTCCAGCATAGTTATGCAAAGCCTATTAGGAAACAAATCTTTACCTTTTACATACTATGATATGCAACTTAAAGATGAGGTTTTAGAAAAAATAGAAATTACACTCAGTCCATCCGCTTCTGAAGCTGAGAAAATAATAACACAAGCCTTAATTGACAAATATGCTCCCAAAGCTCAAATCAAAGACAGTGCTTTGGGAAAAGTAGTCCGACTAAAGTAATTATCAGAGAAACTAATCTTACAAATGAATAGTGTCGTATTCAATAATAAGTTCTATCTTTGCCTCTGCAAACCATATGTAACCCCAATGCGGTAACACTCACCAAATCAATCCTCTAAAATTGATTTGAGACTTTCGCAAAAGGGCTGAAAAAACGCGGTACAACACGTATACGGAAACAACTGAAAACCAATAGATTGAATTTCCCGGTACTTTCAATGTAATTGTAAAAACAAGGTTTGTACCGTTTAAAAGAGTAAAACGCTAAGAGTCAATAGTGTAAATATGCTGCATCGGGAAATAAAGCTTGTAAGCATCTGTAATACAGATAGTTACAAGCTTCTAAGTTGAAAAATGCAAATATAATCCTGGATTGTTAATTTCTTGATTTTTAATGCAGTAAAAAAATGAACTAAGATGTAAATATTACATTTTTATGGTAGGTTTTGACCCAAGTTTGCTTCGAGTTTATTATTCATATCGTTCTTTAAGTGTAAGCGATCGGTTAACTCCGTCTATTAGTATTAATTGCTCCTTCCTATCTTTGTGATCAAAACGAAGATTATGGTATATTGGACATTAGATTATTTCAAGGTTCTCTACACTGAATACACCTCCTTGGGTGTTAGTGTTCGAGATTTCTGCAGAGAACGCGGCATAAAAGAGAACCGGTTTTATTATTGGGTTAAAATGTTTAAAAGTCACACGGTGTCAACTTTGCAAACTCCAAGAGATTTTATTCCCATCAGTTCAGATTCTGTTAGTCGCCTCACTCAGGGCTCCATTGAATTCAAAAAAGATAATACAATATCGCCCCAAGTGGAGGACATAAAGATAACATACCCTAACGGTGTGGTATTGCAGTTGGTTGGTGGATACGATTTAGAGCTGCTTAAACGACTCATCACCTTAAATACCTAAGCTTATGTTTAGTCTTACAGCCTCAGATAGGTTTTATCTTTATCCTTATCCTACCGATATGCGCAAGAGCTTCTATACCCTTAGTGGTATTGTTACCAATCAGATGGGAATGGATGTTCAGGATGGGGATGCATTTGTCTTCATCAACAAGCTTTGTACCGCCATGAAGATACTTCACATGGAGTATGGCGGCTTAGTCATTTATCACATGAAGCTATCCGGTGGGCAGTTCGCTCTGCCTGCAATAGATTTTCAAGAAGGTAAAACGGTATCGCATGAAACCCTTTGGAGTGATTTGGTTTTAATGGTTCAAGGTATAGATGCCCAGAAAACCAGGTATCGGAAAAGGTGGATTCCTGAAAAGAAAAATACAGTTTGAAAATCAATAGAATAATAGAAAATAGTCGTCAAACTGCGCGGTCATCTCACCTGTTATTTGTATCTTTATATCGTTGAAACAAACCGATTATGCCCCAGAATCTGATTGATAAAGATGAACTTATACGCCAATTAATGGCTGATCGTGA
>CAXYVG010000121.1:0-9547 GCA_964292325.1 uncultured bacterium
CTGTTTGCTTTGATTACATGAAATCGTACTGGCAAAGTTATTCAATGCACTAACGGTAGTCTGCTCCATACCTAATATATCTTCTAATTGCATCAATTCTTTTGATGATAACATACGACTCCCTCCTTTCTAATTGTTTTAGCCGCGCTCATTCTAGGTTGTACAATCTATCAGCAGAATATACAATCACTGGCACGAGGGTGTGAAAAATCCGTCTGACAAAACTGTCAAACGGATTTATATTGGCCAAGAATGAGCCTCTCATTTTAGCCCTAGCATTTCTTTGATTTCTTTAATCTGACTTTTACTTACTGGTATTTCAGCACCTTGGTCACCTTCGACTTTTAGCCAATATGTCCCTTTAAACCACGGTACTACTTCTTTGACTTTATCCATATTGACAATATAGCTTTTGTGTACTCGTACCAAATTGGTACTGCATAATCTCGCTTCTAATTCTGTAAGTGTGCCACTATAATCAAATTCTCCATCGGTAGTCACTACGTTCACAATACCTTTTTGGGCATATGCATAGATCAGATCATCATAATGAACCATAATAAATTTGCCATTCTTCTCAAGTGGTAGTTTTTGTATCATTATTTTATTTTTATGTAGTGCACTGTCAATCTGGTTAACGGCTGCTAACCACTCATCTGGCCGATAATTTTTCAGGCGTTCAACTGTCAAATGAATGCGTTCCTGCTCAAATGGCTTTAAAATATAATCGATAGCACCGACCTCAAAAGCTTTTACCGCATATTCATCATAAGCTGTCGCAAAAACAATTAATGTGTTCGGGACTACCGTACGTAATATAGAAGCCGTTTCTAAACCATCCATTCCGCGCATTTGTACATCTAAGAAAATCACATCGGGTTTTAACTGGGCGGCCATACCAATGGCAGTAGCACCACTATCAGCTTCGCCCACTATTTCAATATCACTTTCCAAAGACAAGAGATATTTTAATTCATCACGAGCTGGACTTTCATCATCAACACTCAAAATACTAAGCATACTCTTCGCCCCCATCTCGCACTCGTTTCGGTATCCGCAATGTTACCGTTGTCCCACTGCCAAGTATACTAGAAATGCTTACACCATATTCCGCTCCATACTGCCCTCGTAAACGTTCATGCACATTAGATAAACCAATCCCTTCGGCGCAAGGCACTGCAATTGGGCAATTTGCACCGGTATTCATACCCACGCCATCATCTATAATCGTGATCACAATATCTTGCTGCTGTTCTACCGCCCGTATTGTAATACGCCCACCATCTTCCTTAGGCTGTAATCCATGTTTAATCGAATTTTCCACCAGTGGTTGAATCGTCAAAAATGGAATTAAATATTTTCCCAGTTCTGGGGCAATCTCCTCTACAATCATCAATTTTTCACCATGTCGAGCCTTCTCAATGGTCAGATAAGAGCGTACCTGGGCCAATTCTTCATCAATTGTAATATCGCGTCCCGTATTATGTAGGGTATACCGAAACATAGAGCCAAGTTTAATCAATAGTTCCCTTGCCAGATCCGGTTTTGTGCGCACCAATGATGTGATGGTATTGAGCGTATTAAACAAGAAATGGGGATTAATCTGCGCATATAGAGCTTTTAGCTCCGATCTGACGACAAGTTTGGCCTGACGATCAATCTCGGTCAATTCTAACTGCGTAGAAAATAAATGAGCTACACCAGAGGCAAATACCACATCGGCCTGTCCAATCGCACTTGTCCGTGTATAATACAGTTTTAATGCGCCAATAACATGATCGGCTCGTTTTAAGGGAACTACAATGGCACTTGCCAATTTACAATTCGTACACAGGCAACCAATTTCAGCATTGTTTTGTGCAATATACACTTCTCCACTCAATAGCACTCGCCTTGTAGAATTGGTAAGTCCTATGGTACCACCAGGAGAATGATGCGGTGCTTCTACTCCGATAAAGGCCAATACCTGATCCGTATTCGTAATAGAGACCGCATCATAGCCCCCTGCATCATAAATAATTTGTACTGTTGCCTGGGCAGTGCTGCGATCCAGTCCATGCCGTAAATAAGGCAGGGTTTTCGTTGCAATATCAAGAGCCTTATGAGATTGCTCAGCCCCTACTTGTTCCTGCGTATACATAGCCGTTTTAATAATCAGCATAAAAATGGCAATTCCCAGCGAGTTAACCACGATCATTGGCATTGCGATCGCATGAACCAATTCTAGTGCCAAATCATAAGGACGAGCCGTTAACAATATAATTCCCATCTGCATGATTTCCCCTACAATGCCAGCAATCAATGCAATCCACCAAGGAATCATTTTATCTGGATAATATCGATGAACAATTCCTGCAAGCAGCCCTTCACAAACATTAGCAAGTCCACAAGAAAAAGCAGTAAAACCACCTAATAAAAACCGATGTCCACCGGCAATTACCCCCGCGGAAACGCCCATCAAAGGACCACCAATTAATCCCGCCGCCATAACACCGATCACACGAGAATTCGCCAGTGCATCACCTATCGGAATTCCCGAGTAAGTACCTACAATACCGATCAAACCAAATATAATAGTGATTGCCGCCCGTTCACCTATACTTCCTCGGCGATAAACCATGCGCCTAAAAATAGCAAACTGGGATAATAGAAACGCTAAGGTAGCGGCAACGCTCATTCGCTCTATCATCTCCCATAATAAATCACTATTGATATGTATCACCTCATTTCATCGATCGCCCTCATTCACTATATCCATTGACATGAGACTGATGCCATTTCCAAGCATCGCTAATAATTTGCTGAATGGAGGTCCGTGTTGGCTGCCATCCTAATATCTGTTTGGCTTTTTTTGATGAAGCAATGAGTGTACTAGGATCCCCTGCTCTTCGTTGTCCCATTTTGGCAGGAATGGCATGATTCGTCACTGCTCTTGCCGCCTCGATAATTTCCTTTACGGAAAATCCTTGGCTACTACCAAGATTAAATATATTACTTTCGCCTTGTTTTTTCAAATAATCCATAGCGAGTATATGAGCTTCAATTAAATCCTCCACATGAATATAATCGCGAATGCAAGTACCATCTGGTGTCTGATAGTCATCACCAAAAACTGTAATGCATTCCCGTTTATTGAGTGCTACTTGTAATACTAACGGAATTAAATGCGTTTCCGGATCATGATCTTCACCAATTTCACCATTTGTTCTTGCACCTGCGACATTAAAATAACGAAGAGATACAAATTTAATGCCATATGCAATATCGCACCATTTCATTATTTTTTCCATTGTTAATTTGGTTTCCCCATAGGCATTCGTAGGATTGGTCGGCATATCTTCGGTGATCGGAACTTGCTTAGGTTCACCATACGTCGCAGCCGTCGAGGAAAATACAATATGTTTCACCGCAAATTCATTCATCACTTCGAGCAAAACCTGTGTACCATATACATTATTATTAAAATATTTAATTGGATTGGTCATCGATTCGCCGACAATAGAGTTGGCCGCAAAGTGAATGACTCCTTCAATCTGTTCTTTGCTAAAAACCTCTCTCAAAAAATCTTTTTCTCGAATATCACCTTGATAAAAGCTAGCCTTTGGATGAATAGCCTCTTGGTGCCCTGTTTGCAAACTATCTACTACCACTACTTTATATCCTTTATCTAGCAATTGATACACTGCATGTGAACCGATGTAACCTGCACCACCTAATACTAAAACACTCATGTTATAAACCTCCTGTTATTTTTCGCGTTCCATCACCAATACTGGCAATATATTAAGATAATAATTTTGCTATAAAATAAGCAGCACCAGCAGCAATGCCACCAATAAAAGTTGTTTGCAAAGCACTATACCATGGTTTTGTCCCCAAGAAATAGCCTTTCATATATCCAAAGATAAATAACGCGATAATGGTTACTGTAACAGACCATAATAAAGCACTATGTCCATCCGTAAGGATCATATAGGGTAATAAAGGCACGATCCCTCCTAGTACGTACGAACCTGCAATCGTACCAGCACTAGTAACGGCCCGTTTAGGATCAGGCTCTTCTAGTCCCAGTTCAAATTTCATCATAAAATCGACCATGATTTCAGGATTCTTTTTTAACGCTTCTACGATTGGCCGACTGTCCGTCGAGGAAATTTCATAGGAATGAAAAATATCAATAATTTCCTGTTCTTCATCGGCTAATCGATACTTCATTTCTTGTTGTTCTCGAAATCGTTCATTTGTATAGTGCTCATTTTCACTACGTGCCGCCAAATAGCCACCTAGTCCCATGGCAATCGAACCCGCTGCAATTTCAGCAATCCCAGCAGTTACAACGATTGTCGTTGCATCCACCACGCCCGATAGACCAGCCGCAAGAGCAAACGGCACCGTCAGTCCATCAGACATACCAATCACAATATCTTTTACTACATCAGACGATGTAAAATGATGTTCTTTATGTCGTTTATATTCCATAGTATTGATCTCCTTAAAAAATGTATTTTTCTTTATATATATAGATATCACTAATTTTTCTTAAAAGCAATCGTCGTGGCTGGGATATATATCTATCAATACATTCTCTTTACCTCATAATATTCCTTTCGAAATACTAATAATAATATGATATAATGCATGGATACGTTTATTTTCAAATAACATAGGAGGGAATCAATATGTTTTCTAAAGCAGATAAAAACTTTTTTCTAGATACGATCTTATTTATTATAGCAGGGGTTTGCCTACTATCTGGGCTTTTCTTATTCTTTAAACCAACAATTTTATTATCGCTCTTCACTGGCATCAACATCAAAGTCCTACATGAATGGATTGGACTTTTATTTACGTTGCTACTTCTAGTACATTGGATTTTACATATAGATTGGGTCAGACTCATGACAAAGAGTATCCGATCTACAAAAAGTAAATCCATTATCGCATTATCAATGGTATTACTCTCCATCATAATATGTGCTATCATTTTGCAACTTGCCCCAGCACCAAAAATGCCTAATAACACTAAAGGTACTCCCCCTACGCAACAACAATAATATTTCTTTTACAATTAATAAGCAGAGCACTAAATGGCATTATATCCATTTAGTGCTCTGTTTATTTCATATCACAAATTACAATCTCATCGCAGCCTCTGCAGCAAGAGCTGATCTTTCGCATTCTTCTGGTAGCATAGTTACCTGAAAGCACAGTTTAGAGCCCATCATTTTTTCACTCGCATAACTAAGTCCATTAGATTGACCATCCAGAAGCGGATTATCGATTTGCGCTGGATCACCAAGTAGAATCATTTTGGTGCCTAAACCCGGGCGAGTCAGTACTGCTTTTGCTTGGCGCGGGGTAGAATTTTGCATTTCATCAAACATGACCCAATATTTTTGCAGTGATCGTCCTCGCTGGTAAGCTAATGCTTCTGTTTTAATAATATTTTTCTCAAACAGCATATTAACCGTTTCTTCAGTTTGCGCAATCTCTTTGTCTTCCACTAACGAAGCCCCTGACATCAGGGTAAATAAATTATCCTTAATGGCACGCATATAAGGTTCAATTTTTTCCGCCTCGGTCCCCGGAAGGTAACCAATTCCTTCATCTAACATCGCATTCGGACGACAAATCAAGATATGCTGGTATTCCTTTGGGCGGCATTCCATATGCTTGTGTAGTCCAACTGCTAAGGAGTATAGAGTTTTAGCTGTACCAGAGATCCCTTTTAAAATAACCAATGGTGCTTCTTCTGCACTCATCATCAGACATTCTTGCATAAAAATTTGTCCAATATTTCGTGGACTGATGCCAAACGGTTTACAATTTTTATATTTTAAGTGAACTACCTTTTTACCATCAAAACGTCCAAGGGCTGTATGACGATCGTTATCAGTAGACTTAATCAGTAAAAATTGGTTGGTAACTAACGTGACAGGTACTAGTATATCAGTCATATTATCAAATACAAATAAGGCCGCAGGGTCTATACAGTTTTTCTCCTCTTCATGAAATGCATTCATCACTGCACTCGAAGCATATACCGTGATGCGCCCAGTATATTGCTCCTCCACACTTGAAACTTTATCATTGCGAAAATCTTCCGCTTGGATTTTTAGTATGGATGATTTTACCCGCATATTGGTATCACGACTGACTAAGATGGCTTGTTGTCCATCTTCAATTAGTCCTTTACAGATTTGAAGGATGCGGTTATCGGCATTATCTTTTCCCCAATAGGCGGGCATAACGGTAGCAGTATGATTGGACTCTAAAACGAGTATACCGCCATGTTCATTTATAGGTACTCCCTCTAACAAATTACCTTTGCTTCGGAGATTATCAATGATACGGCTTACATGGCGACTATTATTGCCTCTTTCCGTTGCTTCTCTTTTAAATTTGTCCAATTCTTCAATCACAACTTCAGGAATTAATACAATGTGTTCATTAAAAGCATACAGGGCATTCGGTGAGTGTAGTAAAACATTAGTGTCTAAGACATAATATTTTTTCAACATAATCCCCCTCTTATTGAGAATATACTCTCCCTTTCAGTATATGCTATACGACCTACTCCTGAGTTATGAATTAATTAATATTATGTTAATGTTCTACGATTCATACCAACTAAATTTTTTCCCTTTATTGCAATTTTATCTGTACTTCAAACATGCGATTTAGTGGGAAAGATACGGTAAATTTTTTCAATGGATACTCTGGAAAATGATTAGCTGCAAACATCCGCAATCGCCAGTCCGTTTCAGCAGTCATCCTATCTGTCAAATTACCAAAGAAAAACCAACTGCCACCAAGTGGGGAAAGTACTTCCCGACCTACCGTATCGCGAACATTTGCCTGATAAGCCCAATCATCCAAAAACCTTACGGCTAACAGTCTATTTTTAGCATCTGCTGTCATCTTACTGGCAAGCATTCCTTGACCGATCGCGTAACCAATGGTATTACTTGCCGTATTCCAGCCCGAGTAGGATTCTAGTTTAAAGAGCAGGCCACGCTTACTAAGTTCAGCCATCAGCGTATTATCAGCGCCATTGCCGTAAGCAATATCAGCGACTGCTACCCGCTGACCCGCCTTCACCTCATGTCCGATATCCCATGCTAAAACGACAGGTGCCGTCCGAAACTGACCACGGTTAAAAGTGCTTTCCGCTTCTCGCGTGATGCCATCCCCAGGGGTATTTACCGCCAGCACTAAATCAGCTTGCTCCGAATCGACGGGTATGCCGCCGGCAGCTACAATATGTGCATCAATGGTTTTCCCAACGGCAACATCTTCATAAGAGGGAATGGTATCTGGACCCGTTCCAGAAGCAAATACGACTCGTACCGTTGGTATGTGATTCGTAGCATGATTAACAGCCCTTGTTACCATCAACATACCAAGTTCATCAACACCAGGAAATGAGGCATAACGATCAGTCGGTAAATTGGCGGTCTCAGTCGCTAGATGACGTGACTCCATATGAGATTGAGAATACGGCGCACAGTCATCCCGCCCTAGTAAAAAATAAGTGAAGGTATTGCTTTTAGCATAATCAATCAGACGTTGGTTGGCGATCACGTTCTTCGCGCGCCGTTCATACCAATCAGTCAATATTGGATGCGGCACTCTACTCACTAAATCACGAAGCTCATTATTTTGATTAGTGCTTAATTTCTGCGTTTCAGCTTGATCTCGCAGGGCCGTAATTCGAAAAATACTCGGTCCATATTGTTTATAATAGGATGGTTCTTCATCCCCCTCTCCAGATTGGGGAGTACGCATAATCGTAGAATAAATATAAAGTTTCATTTTGGGATTGAACGATTTTAGCTTAGCAAAATTGTCAAGCCTCTCCTCTATCACCGCTAGCGGTAATGTATGCGTACGTGATGTGATTAGATTACCATATAGCAAGGAATCAGCCGCTACCACTACACTATCAGCGGTATTTGCATGATCAAATAGCCATACCCAGAGCTGATCGGCATCACCCCTATTACTGAGACTACCGATCAAATTTGCTGGTGGCGTCACGATCTCTATGCCAGCATTTTTTGCCGTATCAAGGACATAATCCAAATTTACAGGACGATCATCCACCGGTATATATAGAATGGTTTGCGCGCTGGCAGGGGCTATATGTAAACAAAAAGTCGTTACTACTAGTAATAAAATATATTTATACTTTTCCATACTATCTCCCTTTACTGCATCATTTTGCCTATACATCAAATGTACTCTTCACTTTTTCAATCAGATATAGGACCGGTGGACAATGACTATGATTGATCATATCCATACATACTACCGTAAAATACTGCTGTGATAATCCCATAAGGTAGCTGCGAACAGCCTGATGTTCTTCTTGCCCATGCGAATGTCCGGGATAAGCCACTACTGAAATGATGCCGCCAATTGATAAATCTTCTACTATATTGCTTACTGCCTCAATTGTTGATGTAGCTTTTGTCATCGTCTCATGATTGTTACCTGGCAAATAGCCTAAATTAAACATAGCCACATCAATGTGCTCTTTCACATATAAGCGACTATTTGCATGACTATCTAATATCCATTGGACTTTATCGTCCAGCTGCTGTTCTAGTAATCCTTTCCTTGCTACCTCAATAGCGCTTTGCTGGATATCAAACGCATATAGCCTTGCATGACTAGGACTATTTTTCGCTAAAAATAACGTATCCTTTCCATTACCAGCCGTAGCATCTACAATACACGTAGCATTGGCTACTTTAGGTAATAATAATTGTTGTGCCAACCGAATCACATTTAAAGTCTGCATTCTGATTCCTCTCTATCTGCATTGTTCATTTCGTTCTCAAATACTCATAAATCGTTTTATCACCAATGTACAGTGCTTCGATTACACCATTTCCATTCTTCACGCGCACTGTAACCGTTCCATCTTTGCCCGCATTTTTGCGATATGCCGTTTCCGCAGCTGGTGCCAGTTCTTCCTGCATATAATAGCGTTTAAATGGCAATGTAAAATGAGCTTTATTATCTTGGGCATAATAGACTTTAACCTTTATGTAAGAATTGCCCTCTGGGCGAAAAGCACTAACACCACTAATAAAAGCATACCCTTTTTCATCCTCACCGATGATAGCATATGCCATTTGACCAGACTGTAGCTGCTCCCCATCAAAAATAGGTGCCTTTACATCCTTGAATCGAAGATCCACATAACGTCCCCGAAGTGCATCATAAGGATCAACAGGAGCTGTGAGCCAAGTATATGGTTGTCCCGTCTGCAATGTATCCTCAAAACGCCATATCATATATAGCGGCACCGCCAGTTGAATCATGGCGAGCAGAATAAATATTCCTAGCATTCGTTTGTTTTGTCTCATTTTTGCACCTCTTTCTTGCGACGCACCATGATCCAATTCGTAACGAGAAAGCAAGATCCCATTACAACAAATGCTAATCCACGAACAATAAAGCTAAAATTACTATCAAAAAATCGCATGATCATCATGGTTGCTACCATCAGCATGCCGATATTGAGTACTCCCAAACT
>CAXYVG010000122.1:0-9524 GCA_964292325.1 uncultured bacterium
TATCGAGGTCAATGGAACTATCACTAAACCATCGCATAGCGATTTCGTTCTTCTCGCGAGTTGGTAAAGAAGGTATGATAGGATACCGTTGAGATGGGAGCATGTTAAAGGAAGAATTTAAGCTACCTTTGAGCTAAGACAGGGGCCATTGATGTGTATTTATATAAGACACATCAACGGCCCCTATTTTTTACTCATTACTTAAGTTTTGTTTCTCGAAGAAATGTAATGACGGCGTTTGCTATTACTTTTTTACCTGAGATATCAGGATGTAAACCATCTTGTGAGTACATCGTTGGCAAAAAGCCTTTATTATCGCTTAATAAAGGGTTAATATCGATTACATATGGTTGCTTTTTTAGGAAAGTATTGACGATCGCAGTTTGGCTTTGCCAATCGTTAAGAGATGGCTTATGAAAGACTCGTTCAATTCTTTCCGGATTGATAGGAGGAATCGTTAAGAAAATGGGAGTGATGTTATTTTGCTCACATTGATTGATTAGCATCTGGAATTGTTCAATGATATCTTCAGCCTTCGTTCCGTTTCTTATACTATTACCGCCCCCGAGTATAAAAAGGTACTTTGGTTGAAATGGCAAAACATCACTATGGAAACGCTCGACCAATGATTCAGCGTTGTCACCGCTTCTGCCTAAATTTTTAATTTCATACGGTATATACGACGAGTAATCAAAGCGAATATCGGAAGGTGGATTGGATATAGCTCCTCCACCATGAGTCACACTGTCACCAAAAACTGCCCACGTATAATGCTTTACATTAACATGAAAAGAAATCGCATCCGAGAAAGTACCGATAGGGTAATAGTATTGATTCAGTGCCATGACTCTCCAGTAATAGGTACCCTCTTCTACGTAAGCATGTGTATCATAACACTCAGACTCTTGATCCACGACGTAACTATGTACTTGTTTAAATGAGGGGATCATTCCATTGGGGTTTCCTGGAGCTTCCTTAGTAACCTCAACAAGATAATGTTTAGCTCCGAGCACTGGAATCCAAGAATAGGTTGGGTAAAGTGGTACTGGACGATCGGTATTAAAGAGCGCTGTGGGTTGCGGTTTTGTAGGATTTAATTGCCCACTGGATAGCAACGTAGGCTCAGAAAACATTGCAAGAGGCTTCTTATCTAAATCTAAGGGTCTAACTCTATAGTATGTTTTATCAATGTGTTGGAGCGTACGCTGATTTAAATCGAGTTCCACACCAGCAGTGAAAATCGCTGTTGTATGGTAGAGGATATCTTCTGCGGGTACTGAATCATTTGGCTTATAAGGTTTGGTCATTACCTCCATCTCATAAGCCACAACATCTTCGCTATTGTTCCACGCAAGATATATCTTATTGGCTTGAACCACTAGAGCGATTGATGGTATGGAGGAATTGGATCGGAAGGGAAAATGTAATAGTATGGTAGCAAAAATAAGAAAAATAAGTGATTTTATAAATTTATTAGTTTTCATAAAAATCTCCAATTGTGATTGGTGTTTAGCAATAGATATTACTGAAGTCGGATGTGCTATAAGTAGAAAAAAACCTCTATTATATAATACACTATATTTAATCACTGAGAAAGATTGGAGGATGGACGGTATCAATGAGTTACCATTCACAATGATATTGTCTAGAAGGAGATATTGATAAGAAGAAGAATTTATAATAAAGACAAAATTCTACATTGTGGGAGGTCACTGATTTATGTCTTTAAGCCTTCGAAGTAAAGTAGTCATGTTAGTGATTACACTAATTACTCTTTTAACCATAACATTAAGTTTTCTTACAGGTTTACGATCAAGTACAGATTTTAAAAACAAGGTAGGCATTTCACTGTCAGATACTGCTTATCAAATGACGAGCCGATTAGATCAATATATGTGGGGACGTGCAGGCGAAATTCGAGTATTGAGCGAGACGGCGATCATCAAGCACCAAGGGCAACAAGTGCAAATCGAACGGCTTCTAAGTAAAATAAAGGAGAATTATCCAGCATTTTCCTGGATTGGGGTAACAGATTTAGATGGTATTGTATTAGCGGCGACAGACGGAATTTTAGTTGGACAAAGTCTTGCAAAACGCCCAGTTTACATAGAAGGAATTAAGGGCGAGTTTATCGGTGATGTACATGATGCAGTATTGTTAATGAACTTACTTCCAAATCCGAGTGGGGAACCTATGAAGTTTGTTGATATCAGTCTTCCAATTAAAGATGATGAGAATAAAGTTATAGGTGTTTTAGTCGCCCATTTAAGCTGGTCATGGGCGACGCAACTAGAGCAGTCAATGTTTCAACCTTTAAAAGATCGAAATAATGAAGAAATCATGGTTGTGAGTCGTATTGATAATACGGTTTTGCTAGGACCTAAGAATATGATTGGACAAAAGCTTGAACTGGAAAGCGTGAAGCAGGCACAAATAGGAGAACAAGGGTGGAAGTTAGAACACTGGCCAGATGGAAAGGAGTATATCACGGGGTATGCTTCAGGAAAGGGATATTTAGACTTTAAGGGGCTCGGATGGATTGTTTTGGTAAGACAACCTGTGGACGTAGCATATAGTATTATATATGACTTGCAGCTGTTTATCTGGATTATTGGTGGGGTATTTTTAGTGCTATTTGCTATTATGGGCTGGCGGATAACTGGCTCTATTACAAAACCGTTAAGGGAATTTGCCAAGGCGGCAGACAGAATTAGATTTGGAGGGCAAGTTGAGATTCCAAGATACAAAGGAATAAGAGAAGTCGAAATTCTAACAGATTCAATGAATGATTTGGTAAATAGTTTATCGATTGCTGAAAATGAGTTAAATAAAATGGAGGAAATTGCTCATCAAGATCGTCTGACAGGATTACCGAATCGAGTGGGCCTGGAAAATTTCGTAATAACGGCCTCAAAAATAGCAGAGCGACAAGGAAATGTAATTGCCATTTTATATATGGATTTAGATGGCTTTAAAACGGTTAATGATACACTAGGGCATTTATCAGGTGATTTCGTATTAAAAGAAGTAGCTCGTATATTGCAAGAAAATATAAGAGCCGGAGAGTTTGTTGCGCGACTCGGAGGCGATGAATTTATTGCTATATTATTTGTAGAAGAAGAAAGCAAACAAGAAGCTGTGAATCATGTTGCAACAAGAATTATTAACGAAATCAATAAGCCGATTGTTGTCGATGGAGGAAATGCAAATATTGGATGTAGTATAGGTTGTGCATTTTGGGTAAACGAAAGTGATATTAAGGATGTAATTGATTTAGCTGATAAAGCGCTATATGAAGTTAAAAAATCTGGAAAGAACAAGATTAAGTTTGCAGAATAATAGAGCGTGGATGCCGTTGAAAAAGTGGATGCGAGATTAGGGTGGAGGTAGAAAATGCAAGACGCAATTAGGTTGATTTTGCTTGTAATGGTGGTAATGAGTCTGACAAATGCATCTCATATTGAGGCTTCTGGTCCATTTAAGATGGATATAGTCAATCTTTCGGAATGGGAAATGAAAAGTAGTTCAGTTGGTGGGAAATTGATACTTTCAGATAGCCCGGAGATGGTAGAAGGTGATGGAATTTTATATCAGGATAAGGTAGATGGAAACGTTCGTCTCTTTTTTTATCATGTGAATGCATCAAAATCCGCTAAGCAAATGCAGGTAGTATTAGAAAATAGCGGCAATGAGGTCGCTCATGTGAATGTAACGCAAGCTAGTTTGGGTGGACCAGGTTACGCTTGGTTTGAGGTAGGAAAGGAAACGCAAACGTCGTATTTTTCCGGAACTCCATCATATCAAATTAGTATCCCACCAGGTGGGGCAATGCCGTTATCAGCAAACATAAGTGATACGGCAGTTTTACCCAATATGTTGATTCATGGTATTTATGATTTTACAGTGGATCAGCAGATCAATGTGAAAGTCATGATGTTACCTTTATTTGAAGAGGATAGTAAAATTGCTCAATTAGCGAAAGTGGTTCTACCTGCTGATCAGTGGCATTTGCGTGGCACTTTTGAGGGGGCAAATAGGAGGCTTTCCCCAGTTCAGCCTTATGATCCTCAAAAAGACAATGTGGTCGCGATCACGTTGGCTGACAATGAAGTGGATTCGTATTTACAAGGAATTGACGCTACTGATGGAACGAAAGTCGTCAATTATGGAAACTATGGTGTGATGTATCAGATTGTACCACCCGGGAAAAATGGGAAAAAAATTTCCTATTATCTTTCACCAAGAGGAGGACATTATGCTGGTGCGATTGGGATAAACAATCCAGAAGTAAACTGGAGCCCGCTGGCAACACCGCAGGACAGAGTATATTTCGGAGATGATAATCAAAATGATATTGCATTTTTGGGTACTTATGAAAATAGTGAGTCGCTATCGTTTACGTTCAGCCCCCCGGGTGCATCGAATTTACCGGTGAAAATAGTGATTTTAGCAGAGTGAACTGGCTTAGCAAAAGCTTAATCGACGAAGAACGCACCCAATTGTAAAAGTGGGAGCCTTATCATTAGATCAATTTTGTATGGCAATCCTCCAATGGATTGAATGGATCGATTACTACATATAGGTGGATTTGCACAGATGGATATAGGCTAAGGTCAGGCTTTTGTTACATTAGAAGCCTGACCTTATTACATTTCATTTTATAAGACATCGAATCATGCAAAAAAAAATGATTGACTATTCGGTTAATTAACGGTAATATGAAATTAAAATAAATGTTGTCAATGACAACTAAGTAGGTATGATGATGATAAATGAGCTCAATACGATTGGTTTCTTAATCAGTAGAACGCAGTCTAATTTGCAAAAACGGTTTCTTCAAAAATTAAAAACGTATGGTGTTACTCCTGAACAGTGGGTATTATTTGCCAGACTTTCTGAAGAAGAAGGAATTTCACTGACGGAGTTATCCAAGATATCATTGAAAGATAAGCCATATACAACCAGGCTTGTTGATAAACTCAAGGACAGAGGTCTGATCCGGCGGGAGGAAAGTCAGAGTGATAAACGGTCTTCTCTTATTTTTTTGACGGAACAAGGAAAAGAGCTAAGAAATGAGATACTCCCGATTATTAAACAATTAAACCAATGGGTGATAGGCACGATGAGTGAAGAAGAGGTCATACATCTAACGTTTCTATTAAACAAATTGTATGATCATGTTAAATATTAAATGTTTGATAGGGAAGTAGAGTCGCATTTTTTTTTAGTGTTAGTTGTGAATGACAAATAAAAATATACAAAGAAGAATGGGTTAGCCTCATGAGGGTGAAGGGGGAAGAAAATGGGGAGTACATTTCGAGTAGGAATTGATGTTGGTTCTACTACCATAAAAATAGTAATTCTTGATGAAGGTAATAGCATTGTTTTTCAGCAATATAAGAGGCATTTTTCCAATATTATCTCAACCTTTAAGACCATGATTGATACAGTACACGTGGCAATGCCGAAAAAGTTATTAACGGTGATGTTTACTGGATCAGGTGGTATTGGACTTTCTAAGTGCATGGACGTTTCCTTTGTTCAGGAAGTGGTTGCTTGCACGCAGGCAGTGAGAGAAATCATACCCCATGCAGATACGGTTATTGAGCTTGGTGGTGAAGATGCCAAGATTACTTATTTTGGCGATGTCGTGGAGCAGCGCATGAATGGTGTTTGTGCTGGCGGTACGGGAGCGTTCATTGATCATATGGCTACTTTGTTGAATACGGATGCGGCAGGGCTCAATGAATTAGCGAAACAGTATCGAGCTATTTATCCGATTGCTTCTCGATGCGGGGTATTTGCTAAAACCGATATCCAGGCACTGATGAATGAAGGCGTTTGCAGGGAAGATATTGCAGCATCCGTTTTGCAGGCTGTAGTCAATCAGACGATTGGTAGTTTGGCACAAGGCAGACCCATTCGGGGCAAAGTTGCTTTGCTCGGCGGACCGTTATATTTTCTGTCTGAATTACGTCAACGCTTTATTGAGACTTTGGGTTTAGAGCCGGATCAGGTCATCAGTCCAGAAAGTTCGCCGTATTTTGTTGCTATCGGTGCGGCACTGTCCTCCAATGCAAAACCAATCTTATCGGAATATTTATATGAGCGGACTCCCACAAGCTATGCATTACATACCGCTGATGTTGGCGAAGAACAGACTATGCCGTTATTTGCGAATGAAGCAGAAGTTCAGCGGTTTCGATCTCGCCATCAAGAGCATGCTGTACCGAGGCAGGAATTGTCCAGTTATACAGGGGTAGCGTATCTAGGAATCGATGCCGGTTCCACTACGACCAAACTGGCACTGATTGGTGCGGATGGTAGTTTGCTACATTCTTATTATGGCAGTAATCGTGGCAAGCCTTTAGAAACCGTAATTGAGGCTTTAAAGCAGTTATATGAAGTGCTACCGCTGGGCGTTCAGATTGCCGGCTCTGCTGTTACGGGTTACGGGGAAAGGCTAATTCAGGCTGCTCTGCAGATCGATATTGGCGAAGTAGAAACGGTAGCTCACCTAAAGGCCGCCAATTACTTCTTGCCAGGTGTTACCTTTGTTCTAGATATCGGTGGTCAGGACATGAAAAGCTTTTTTGTTCGGGACGGTGTGATTGACTCCATTATACTAAATGAAGCTTGCTCAGCGGGCTGCGGTTCTTTTATTGAAACGTTTGCAGAGTCGTTGGGGACGACTACACGTGAATTTTCACTACTAGCTCTTGAAGCTCCGCATCCGGTGGATCTTGGAACTCGCTGCACCGTGTTCATGAATTCAAAAGTCAAGCAGGCACAAAAGGAAGGGGCAAGTATTGGGGAGATTTCGGCTGGGCTAGCAATAGCGGTGGTAAAAAACGCTCTGTTTAAGATGATTCGTTTAAAAAACACCGAGGAGCTTGGCGAAAAGATTGTCGTTCAAGGGGGAACCTTTTATAATGATGCCGTCCTGCGTGCGATGGAAATGATCCTCGGCCGTGAAGTGGTGCGTCCCGATATTGCTGGAATCATGGGGGCTTATGGTGCTGCTTTGCTAGCAAAGGAACGCTGCCAGAACCAGGTGCAATCGACTTTACTCACTAGGGCGGAACTTATCGGATTTACCGCTGAGATAAACACTCGTCGCTGCAGTTTATGTGGCAATCATTGTCTGATTACGGTTCAACGTTTTTCAAATGGAAAAGAGTACTATGCCGGCAATCGTTGTGAACGGGGAGCTGGTCAGGAGAAAAATGGCTGCGAAGTTCCTAGTCTTTATGAGTTTAAATACAAACGCCTCTTCCAGTATATTCCTCTTGATGGAATGGCACCACGCGGGACGGTGGGAATACCTAGAGTACTGAATATGTATGAGGATTATCCATTTTGGTTTACTTTTTTTACTACACTTGGTTATCGCGTTGTTTTATCTGGAAAATCTTCTCGCAAACTATACGAAATGGGGCTAGAAACGATACCGTCTGAAACGGTTTGTTATCCGGCTAAACTAGTACACGGACATATTGCCGATTTGATCAACAAAGGCGTAAAGAAGATTTTTTATCCTTCGATTCTCTATAATGCCAGTCCAAATCATGCGACTGACAAGTGTTATAATTGCCCAATCGTGACTTCATACCCAGAGAATATTGCTGCCAATATGGAAGCATTAGAAAGTGGTGACGTTACGTTCTGGCATCCGTTTTTGCCGATCGATAATCCGGTTCGGTTAGCCAAGAGACTCAGCCAGGAGCTTGCTAGCGAAAACCTTTCGAAACGGGAAATTAGCTCGGCCCTAGAGAAAGCATATGCCGAGCAAGCTGCTTATAAGGCCGATGTCCGGCAAAAAGGGGAAGAGGTGATCCAGTATATTAGGGAAAATCAGGGGCAAGGGATTGTTCTGGCAGGAAGGCCATATCACATTGACCCAGAAATTAACCATGGTTTGCCCGATTTGATTCGGTCTTTTGGATTGGCTGTATTATCAGAGGATGCTGTGCAGCATATGAAGGGTGCTTTATGGCCACTACGCGTTGTGGATCAATGGTCGTATCATTCCCTACTTTACAAAGCGGCTGATGTTGTAGCAAATCTTCAGCATCCGGAGCTCGAGTTAATTCAGTTAAATTCCTTTGGTTGCGGGCTAGATGCGGTGAGCATTGACCAGGTGAAGGAAATACTAGACTCGTACCAGAAAATACACACCGTCATAAAACTAGATGAGATCAATAGTCTGGGGGCAGCACGTATTCGCGTGAGGTCATTATTGGCTACCCTGCAGGAAAAGAAGTTGTTGTCGGTAAAAAGACAGGTGGAGATCCCTGTAAGAAGCAATAAAGTGGTCTTTACCACTGATATGAAAAAGACTCATACGATTTTGGCACCGCAAATGTCTCCGGTCCATTTTCAGTTTGTACAAACCAGTTTGCAAAAAGCCGGGTATCAACTGATTATTCCTACGGTACCAGATAAATTGGCAGTGGAAGAGGGACTAAAATACGTCCATAATGATGCATGCTACCCTGCTATTCTTGTGATCGGGCAACTGGTCAGTGCCCTAAAATCTGGGGAGTTTGATCTAGGGAATACTTCTATTATGATGGCGCAGACTGGGGGCGGTTGCCGGGCTAGCAATTATACTGCAATGCTGCGCAAGGCACTACAAGATATCGGTATGGCCCACATCCCCATAGTATCTTTATGGGGCGAAAAATCACCAGGGTTTTCTCTGACGTTACCTCTTTTCAATGATCTGATCATGGGCATACTTTATGGAGATCTTTTGATGCGCGTGGTACAACGGGTGCGGCCGTATGAGAAGGTAGCAGGCTCAACAGACGCACTGTATGATCATTGGGTAACGCAGTGCCAGCAAACTTTGCGTACTGGGAATCGGCAAAACTTCAAGAAAAATGTATATGAAATTGTCCGAGATTTTGATTGTCTGCCAATTTATGATACCTTGGTTAAAACAAGAGTTGGTATTGTTGGCGAGATTTTAGTCAAACATCACCCTGTAGCCAATAAAGATATTGTAAAACTACTGGAGATAGAGCAAGCTGAGGTTATTGTGCCAGATATAATGAATTTTTTCTTATACACTGCGTACGACCGAATTGTAGATTATGACCTACTCGCAGGAACTCTTAGTAATAAGGTAAAGGCCGAGATTTTTAGCAAAATACTTGAATTTTACCGTAGTGACATGAAGAGAGCTCTTTCCGAGAGCAAACGATTTGAGGCACCTCACTCCATAAAAGAACTGGCTGCTATGGCCCGAAGGCATTTATCTTTGGGGAATATGACCGGGGAAGGTTGGCTATTGATCGGGGAAATCGTAGCACTATTACAGAGCGGAATTAAAAATATTGTATGTGTACAGCCCTTTGGTTGTCTACCAAATCACATTATTGCAAAGGGAATGTTCAAAGAGTTACGGAAGCATTACAGGGGAGCCAATATTATTTCATTGGATTATGATTCGGCTACTAGTGAGGTCAATCAATTGAACCGCATTAAGTTGATGTTGTCTGTTGAAGGAGAAAGGAAGA
>CAXYVG010000123.1:0-9368 GCA_964292325.1 uncultured bacterium
TGCTTGTTGAGCTTTTTGCCGCACAAAACTTCCGATTGAACCCTAAAAGAACCGTATCATTTATAATGACGAAAAATAGCCTGAATTCTCATGTTTTGAGAGTCCAGGCTATTTTTATTGGACTTTTTCTGATGGAATGCGTTGAGAATAACGGCGGCAGAATAATATGATTCGCGCAAACCGTCAGTCATATTCCTTGTATTGCGTTTTCAATTAGAATAGTGAATGATATTTCCGGAAATGGCTGGTATTGGTGAATACCTTTTTACAATTTTTATTTAACTTGGCGAAATTTAACAAAATATGTTATAATTAGACTGGAAAGGTTCAGTAATGGATTTTAATACACCTAAGGAGATAAAAATATGCATTCATCGCTACGCAATAATCAATATTTTGTAAAAGAACACGTAGGAATGTTCAAATCAGCAAATAACTATGACATCTTTGATCCTCAAACGAATCAGAAGCTTCTCGAATGCAGAGAGCCAAACCTTGGTTTTTTCACCAAACTGCTTCGATTTACAGATTACAAGCGAATGACTCCGTTTAATATAGAAATTCGCACTCCAGACGGGCAACTGGCCTTTTCAGTGAAACGCGGCATATCCATATTTTTATCAAAAGTTGATGTTCTTGATGAAAATGGAAGCATAGTTGGTCACTTCAAACAAAAACTATTTTCCATTGGTGGAAAATTTGACGTTCTAAGCACGGAGGATACCGTTCTCTGCACGCTACAGGGAAAATGGACAAGCTGGGACTTCCGCTTTATCCAGGGCAGCTCTGAGCTTGCCAGCGTCACAAAAAAATGGTCGGGATTAGGAAAAGAACTGTTCACATCTGCCGACAACTACATGCTTTCAATCAATGACTCGGTTGACAAAGACGACAATATACGTACACTTGTATTGGCATCGGTCATGTGTATCGATATGGTTCTGAAAGAATAATTACAACTCAATAAGAATGCAATGAAGAAGGCAAGGGACGGTCCTTTTTGTCACTGCATAATAGCTAAAGAACTCCTGTCAGATTTTGGCAGGAGTTCTCGTTTGTTTGAAAAAAAGTAATGATGGGACAACAAACCTGTCTGGTGTCCTTTATAGTGCTATACTTAGAAAGAGTGAGTCATAAGAACAGATGGACGTTATAAATACTCTGAGGAGGTTAGTTGTATTAAGAAGCTACAAACAAACTTTAAGATTTTATCACCAGATATTCCAGAAGAATTAGACGAAGTTATATTTCCAGATAGAAAGATTTGTGATGAAGACTATTTTGAAATGGGAATAATCAGTAATTGTACAATTGAGCATGAAGTGGCAGCGCATGTGTTTTTTGAGAAGGTCATATTTAAAAATGTAATCTTCCAAAAAGTTGATTTTAGTGGATTGGAATTGACCGATGTTATTTTTGAAAGGTGTGATTTATCAAATATAGATATTAATGAAGCTATGATGCATCAAGTCGAAATGAGGAATTGTAAAATTGTAGGAATAAATTTAATGGGAGCAACATTGCGCAATGTGTTATTTGACAACTGCTATGGGGATTACGCTAACTTCCGTAATGTAAATTGCAAACAGGTGAAGTTTCATAACAGTTCATTAGCCAATGCCGATTTTTATACAGCAACACTGTTCAAAGTGTGCTTTTCTAATTCAAGTTTAGAACAGATTCAGTTATCCGGTACTAAACTGGCAGGTATTGATTTAAGTAGCTGTGAGTTTAGACACATTGGTGTTACCATAGAAGACGTACAAGGGTGTATCATTTCCCCACAACAAGCAGTTGGCTTTTCAAAACTATTTGGTTTGATTATCAACGAATAAACTACATAGGCAAGAGCATAGATGCTGTGGCTGTATATAAAAATGAATGATGAAAACATCGCAAAGACAAGGGATATGTTGCTAAGTATGCAGGGGAAAATTGAGTTTCTCCACGATTTGAAAGTAGAAGTAGATATACGTCATGGAACGTCGTCTTATGACATTATAGTAATTACCGAATTTGCTTCTATGGAAGATTTTGATGCTTATCTGATTCACCCGGTGCATACTGAAGTGTCTAAATACATTGTGGGTGTGTTAGAAACTGGAGCAGCCGTATGTTATGAATCTTAGGAAAAAGTACCAAAGTGGGATGGTACTTTCAAATGGTATGAGGGCAGTATACGAAGATGGAGTATTCGATGAATGAATAACCCCTTTACGGGGAAGGTGATATGCGGCACTTGGATGGGACGGAGCTTGAGTGTGAAATTTAGGAGAGTTGCCAAAGGAATTTAATTACATTGTGGCGAATGCAATTGAATATTCTTAGGAAGGAGTTTTATAAAATGGATAGTATATTTTCGCCAATACAAATTGGTTCGATGATGATTAAAAATCGTTTTGTACGTTCGGCAACACATGACTGGTTAGGTGCTGATAGTGGAAGGATTACTGATAAACAGATTGCTCTTTATAAAGAACTTGCCAAACAAGATGTTGGTATGATTATCAGTGCTCATGCGTACGTTGAACACCCGCGTGGGCGAGCAAGTCTAAGGCAAAATGGTATTTATGACGATTGTTTCATTGATGGATATAGGAAACTAGTCGATACTGTGAGGCCCTACGGTGCAAAATTGATTGTGCAGGTGGCTCATGCAGGGGTACAAACGACAGCAGAATTAACGGAAGGTGAGGCGTTTTCTGATCCTAATGATTTGAGTGTAAAGGAAATTGAGGACCTGATTGAGGCCTTTGCCCAGGCAGTAAAACGTGTGCAGAAATCTGGTTGTGATGGAGCACAAATACATATGGCCCATGGTTATCTTATATCCCGTTTTTTATCGCCTAAGTCCAATCAACGCCGAGACGAATGGGGTGGCTCCTTATTTAACCGAGTTAGGGTAGCAAATGCCATTGTGAAGCGCTCAAGGGAATTGGTAGGTAAGACATTTCCCTTGCTAGTTAAGCTAAATTCCTGTGGTGGATTTGCTGGAACGGCGGCAATTGAGCTAGAAGAAGTAGTGGCAATTGCTCGAATTTTGGAGGAGACGGGTATTGACGGCATAGAGATTAGTGGAGGCGCAGGTGGTGAAACAAAAAATTCCACATCCAGAGTTGAGGTATTCAAACCTGAGGATGAGGCTTATTTTTTGGGAGCAGCAGAGGTTATTAAAAAGGAAGTTAATATTCCAGTCATTATAGTCGGAGGTATTCGGTCACGTTTTATTATGGAAAAAGTAGTAAACGAGGGTCTGGTAGATATGGTATCTTTGTGTCGTCCTTTTATTTGTGAACCCGACCTAGTAACAAAAATGGCCGCTGGGGCGGAAAAGGTTAAATGCGTATCTTGCAATAAATGTCGTAATCTAGAGGGGATCAGTTGTGTACTGAAAAATTAATGGTAACATATGCTATGGTACTATTCGCATAAAATCCTCCCTTCAATGCCGTGATTGAGAACAAGGACTACTTTATGGGGAAATGACTGTATTTGATGGCGGCAGTGTACTTGTAAGTGTGCTTAATGGTACAGAGCTTGAGTGTAGAATTGAATAGTAAATGGGCCGGTTGGGGTAGTTCATAATCAACTATGAGAGTAATGGGTATTGGGATTTTTGGCAAAAGCAAAGCCTTATTCCGGGACAGGACTGCGAAACAATTTGCGGCTTACTCGATAGTATCAAGGGCAAATTGGATGACGATGGTGGGAGCGAATCTAACAGCGGGAGCGGTCAGATTATGGCGTACATTAATGACCCGGACGGCAGACTCTGCGATTGGGGTATTCCACGTACAGAGTGTTATGGTGTACGTCTTCCTTTTGATTATGACGGTGAAGTACCACCACAAATGCTTATGATTGATGTTCCCGAAGCAGAGTATATTGTTTTTGAACATGGGCCATTCGATTATGAGCAGGAAAATCGTAGTGTGGAGGAAAAGATGGAAAAGGCAATGGCAACTTTTGATTTTGCAGGCACTGGTTATTGCTTTGATACTTCCCCCGGTAGAATAATTTACTTTTCATTTAATCCGGAGCGGTTTTGGAAGTATATCAGGCCAGTGTGGAAGTAAATGAAATTCCTAATCCCCCAGCTATGCTGGGGCGAACAGAGTAAGCGGAAGCGTTACTGCGAGGGAATTAAGAAACCTCCTATGTTAGTATGATAATGGTGTCGCAAACCATTAATCATATAACATAGGAGGTTATCCCAAATGCATAACTCAAGTTTATCACATACAAAATGGAAATGCCAGTATCATATAGTGTTCATACCGAAGTACAGAAGAAAAGCTTTGTATGGAAAAATAAAGATGGATGTACGAGAAATATTAAAAAAGCTTTGTAAATACAAAGGTGTGGAGATTATTGAAGGTGCAGTATGTTCAGATCATGTACATTTATGTGTAGCCATCCCGCCAAAATTAAGCGTGTCAGAATTCATGGGTGTATTTGAAAGGGAAGAGCGCCTTAATGATATATGATTTACATCCAGGTCAAGGGACTAAGTGGAACAGAGCATTTTGGGCACGAGGTTATTACGTAGTAACTGTTGGGAATATCACGCAAGAAGCAATTAAAAGATATATACAAGAACAAGAGGAAGAATCAAAAAAAGAAGAAATGAACTAAAAAAGCCTCTTTTAGAGGCAGATGGTAACAATGCTTGCGATACCCGCCTTTTAGGCGTAGCAAGTAATCAGCCCTTACAGGGCTAATAGCAAACCACCACTTGAAGTGGTGGTCATGACTTAGTTTCAAGATATAATCGCCACCTTTTCTCCCGATCCACACAATACATGAGACATCCATGCCAGTCGGCGTATTAAAGTGATCCCTTCAAGGCGTTAACCTATCATTTGATTCATCGAGATGTTAGTTCTCTTGGCACTAATGCTAATGCCTAAGATTTTCACTTAGGAGCGTATCGTACATTGTATTCGCCGATAATGATGAATGTGGACATGGAATGCTAGAAAAAAAGTGGTCGGAAATTTTGAATATAGTTGACATAACATTAGATTGATGATATTATATTCATCCGGCACCAAATAAGTTATATATTAATTGACTCCGTAGCCCAGCTGGATAAAGCGTTTGACTACGAATCAAAAGGTCGCAGGTTCGAATCCTGCCGGGGTCACCATGATTTGCTTACAAAAATTTGCCTGAGATGAAATGTTATCTTAGATATGTCCAACCTACTTTTATATATCGGGAATTCAATGGTATGCAGCTGTCGAGCCATCTTAGGGTGGAGGGCAAAAGCATATCTTAGGATGCCCACCTGCTGAGTGCAGGTTTGGACATATTAAGAGACGGCATTTTGGGTATTTAAAGATTATAATATGGAGCGGTACTCAAGTGGCTGAAGAGGACGGTTTGCTAAATCGTTAGAGGTCGTAAGGCCTGCGTGGGTTCAAATCCCACCCGCTCCGCCATATCTTCTTGATCCACAAGGTTATCAGTAAAAATCTAGTCATCTTTAGAAACGGGAAATTGCGGTACTGCTTTATGTAGTATTGAGGAAAGTCCAGACTGCCACGACCTGTGATGGTCGTAATGTTCGTGCCCATCGCAAGATGGGGCAGAGCTAGACTCTGACGACGACGAAATCGACTCATGCAGCCGAAAGTAGTCATAAAGTGCATAGAGAATGAGTAGGTTGGCGACAACCTAGTGAAAAGTAGTAAACTCCACGAGGCAGAAACCCGAATTTAGGTAGGGGAGCTTCCTTTAGGGAAATGAACCAAAAGGAAGAACGCGAGTTTTGCGTTAGATAAATGATTTCCTAAAACAAAAACTGGCTTATTTCGACCCTTCAAGAGTAATTTTGAAGGGTATTATTTCGTCGGAATTTGAACATACAAAAACATTTAATTGCGGAAATGGTTCGATGGACAGTTTTTTGCAATATGAGGCATATATATCTTTTTTAGAACGAGAAGCTAGCACAACGTTGTTATATTATGATAATGAGCTTGTTGCTTATTTAATTGATAAATTTTTTGATGAATAAGTGATAGACTGCTTGGGAAATACTCGAAAGTAATAATACCTATCAATATGGTTGGCCATATTAAACCATAACATTAATAATTAACACCAGTAGTACTACATACCATTCGGCAGTGTGTTACTGGTGTTTTTTATTCCTTTTTTCGGCAAAAAACAGGGTCTATCAGGGGGACGGGGATATTGAAATTCTTGTGTATCAGCAACCCCGTTCTCATGGCATGTTCCTGTGTGTCAAAGGGGCAGATGATCTTTCTGGGCAAAGAAGATACGTTCTGGTGCAAATGCGTGAGCGGCGGGGTCAGGATTGCGGTATTGCGTTAATTTGCTAGGATGAATAATCAAAAACCTGGAAAGGTGGTAATGACCACTTTTCTAGGTTTTTGATAGTGACAGTTTTTATTGCTATAATTGTACTGAAAGAAAAATAGTATGTGAAACTGGGGGAATATATGTGGAACTTACTTATGGACATCTGACAAGTTTGCTTGTTACGATAATAGTCGTGATTGGAAGTGGTATATATTCGGCCCGATCTGTAAAATCAGCTGAAGGATATAGTTTGGGAGGAAGATCAGCGGGAGTGACGCTTGTTGCAGGGAGCATTGCCGGCACGGCTATAGGTGGAGGTGCCACTGTGGGAACTGCCCAGTTGGCATATTCGATGGGATTTTCAGCTTGGTGGTTTACCTTGGGATCAGGTATAGGCTTTATAATTATGGGAATATTTTATGCTCGTCCGCTTCGGAATACTGGCTTAGAAACAATTCCGCAGTATCTTGTTCTAAATTATGGACAAACGGCAGGGCCACTTGCCAGTATAATATCATCAATTGGCATTTTGTTTAGCACAGTAGCAAGCTGCTTGCCCGGAATACAGATTATCGCTGCAATATTTAGCATTACGCCTTGGGCAGCAGCATTAATACTTATGATACTTGTTACTGCATATGTTTTTTTTGGCGGTATGAAGAGTGCTGGCGTATCAGGCATCTTGAAGATGATAATTATTTGGATTACGTTGTTGGCAGCAGGAGAAACTGCATTTTTTGCTTTGCGGGATATGCCGAATTTCCAGATGGTATTTCCTGATTTTCCATGGTTTAGCCTCTTTGGACATGGCATTTGGGCAGGTTTAGGCAATCTTTTTTCACTGATTGTAGGCATTATCTGCACACAAACTTATATTCAGGCTATTTTTTCAGCGTCTGATTCGCGTACAGCAGCCGTGGGAGCCTTTGCAGCAGCATTAGTTGTTATACCGGTAGGTCTGCCGTCAATAGCAATCGGGATGTTTATGCATGCTGCTCATCCAGATATTGTACCAATTTTAGTTTTACCAAGCTATTTGTTGCAATATCAGCCGGTTTGGCTGGGCGGAATTAGCCTAGCAGGAATATTACTGTCTCTGATCGGGTCTATTGCCGGGCTAGCATTAGGGATTGGTACAATGATTTCCAAGGATATTTGCGCTGAATTGCTGCAGATTAAAACAAGCAAAACTATACTATGGATTAATCGTGTTACTATACTTTCAGTAATGTTTATATCATCTCTTATTGCTATACTAAACTTAGAATCCCAGGTTTTATTTTGGAATTATATGTCTATGGCTTTGCGCGGCGGAGGTGTTTTCCTACCGCTTACACTTGCTATATTTGCTCCGGGAAGATTAACGAAGGGGTGGGCAGTCTCTTCTATGATTTTAAGTACAGCAGCATCGATAGTTACGGCAACAGTTTTCCATTTGCTGATAGATCCTTTGTTTATTGGTATTATGGTCAGTGCTGCAGTTATAATGCTGGGGTTGGTACTGGAAACTCATAGACACGAGCCCGATTTTTTTGAAGAGGATGCATAAAACTACATGTCTGTGTTCGAATCTTGATGGGCGAATCATATGTAAATAAAGCGTATTTTCTATACGAGAAATATTGAGAATGGGGCATAATTATGGTATAATAAAGCCACAAAGGAGTTGGTAGTATGCCTCAGATTATTCCAATTCGGGATTTGAAAAACACTAGTGAGATTTCTCAAATGTGTCATGCATCCAATGAACCTATTTTTGTTACAAAAAATGGATATGGTGATATGGTCATTATGAGTATGAAGATGTATGAAGAGAAACTGTTCATGCTCGACGTTTACAGTAAACTGCTCGCAGCCGAAAAACAATTGGCGGAAGGGAAAGTACTTGACGGCGACGCTTCGTTAAAAAGCATAAGAGAAAAGTATAATGTATAAACTGTTTGTTACAGAATTGGCGCATCAGGATTTAGATAATATTGTTTCATATATTGCCATACAGTTGTCTAATCCAAAGGCAGCCGGAGACTTTCTAGATGAAGTGACTACATGCTATAGCTTTCTAAAAAATAATCTGATGATGTATGAACGATGTCAAGATAGGCGATTAGAAAAAGAGGGCTAAAAAAACACGGGGACAGGGAGTGTGTTTCACGCTTTCCAGACCCGTGTTGATGATAAACCAGTAATTCGCGCTATCTGGCGTATAGTAGTGCCATCAATAGCGTTCATTACTTGTAATATTTCATCTTGTTTTTCTTTCATTTCATTGCAAATTTTGATTGCGTCAATGCCAAATTCTTGTCTAATTATTTGTCGAAGATCGTCATCACTTACATTGATTTTATTTTCCCTAATCTCGAGACAGATATCTTCATTGGGCTCTTTTGAGAACTGTACAAATCGTACGACTGCTTCATCGTGTTTGTCCGAGAACATATTTAAGCCTGAATTATTCACGGCGATATAAAACGCCACATCTGTGTATAACTTTTCGCAATAACAATAAAAAATAGAGATTAGCCTCATTTCTACTTAAAAATAGGTATACGAATCCTGTAATTGCTAAAATCTATTTTTCAATTGTCAAAGAACAAGGTTTTATTATTCCAATTTTGGAGTTGATTTCCTAATATTTGCAAATGTTTCATAAAATTCCCAAATATACGGACAGCTACTACAAAGCTTAAAGGTAATGCTTCTAGCCGATTTTACAAATTTTCCTGCGATTTTTAATAGTTTCAGTCGAATTGTATCTGCACGAAATGCTTTCATTTTCCCTGGCAGGCATAAGTGACGGAACCAGTTAAAAAGATTATAGGCTAACATGCAAATCTGTAAGCGATTCTCATTAACAATCATCGAATGACTGCTCATCATGGCAAAATCAAATTCATTTTTAGATTCTTTGATGAATTTTTCCATTCGGCCGCGGTTGCAGTAGAATTTTACTAAATCCTGCGGCGACAGTTCCATATTGGTCACTATGAATGTATGGCGAACAAAGAGTTCTTCTGGGCGTTTTTCTATTTTACAAACAA
>CAXYVG010000124.1:0-9180 GCA_964292325.1 uncultured bacterium
CTTCTCAACAACGATTACTTTCCCCTTCAATTCATAATCCTGGTGAGCAATGCAATTGTGTAGTGCTTCTCGAATAACATAGGGATCGTATTGATGTACTTCGGTAGGAAATAATGTATTATCAGCAAGATATCTATATTTCAAATTTCTCACTTTAGTTAAGACTTCACTGACATTGATTATGAATAGTGGTCCAAAGTGCTCATAGTCTATTTCAATATTATTTGCGTCTTTTAAAATCCAACCATTCTGTTTCCACCGGCATCGCACGGAGATTAGTCAGAATTGTTATTAGTTCTTCTTGATTCACTCTCAACACTCCTCGACACGGCAGCTTCTTTCGTAAATTCTAACATAATAATGACTAAAAAGAAATGTTACGTTAATATCGGATACTGACAATTCACGCATCACTTAGCTAGCTTCAACAAAGCATCTTTATTGGCATCTTTGATATGAGCCCTCATGGCTTTCAATACTTTTTTGCGCCATAAAAAAAAACCAGAAGTCATCACTGCGCGCAGCATGAACCCCTGGTATTGTTGTTATTATGGCGGAGAGGGTGGGATTCGAACCCACGAGACCTGTTACAGCCTACTCGATTTCGAGTCGAGCGCCTTCGACCAACTCAGCCACCTCTCCGTAGCTTGATCACCAATAAAACTTAATTTATTTGTTATTACTTGTTATACTACGCTTTTTTTGTTGCCGTCGACTACGGAAAAAATCACGCATAATCTCAGCACACTCATCCGCTCTTACTCCTGATGCAACTACCATACTATGATTTAAAGCATCATTTTGAGCGATGTTAAAAAGTGAGTCGATAGCTCCCGCCTTGTAATCAGTGCTACCATATACCAAACGGTCAATACGGCTCATCACTAATGCACCAGCACACATAGGGCAGGGTTCAATGGTAACATACAATGTTGCCCCCGTTAAACGCCAACGTCCAAGTTTCTGGCAGGCTTCGCGAATTACAATCATTTCAGCATGTGCAGTTGCATCATGCCAAATCTCGCGCATATTATGCCCACTTGCTACCACCTGACTATCTACAACCAACACAGCTCCAATTGGTATCTCGCCAATATCATAAGCTAGGCGCGCTTCAGCCAATGCTAGTCCCATATAGTAATTATCATCATCCAACCGGTTCACCACACAAAAAATAAATGGTGCGCCCGGGAGGACTCGAACCACCGGCACACGGTTTAGGAAACCGTTGCTCTATCCACCTGAGCTACGGGCGCAATAAAGTCTAGTACGTTCAAAGGCTTACAAGCTTTTTTACAATAAAATCTTATAAACCGAGTCCGCTACTCTACTAGAGGAATTATAGCATTAACATAATTCAATGTCAATAAGACTCTGCTGCCATATATTATTGCTACAAATATATGTTAGAGCATCTAAAATTATAGCTTCTAATATATATAAAAGCTTCACGGAAAAACCGCAAAGCTTCACATATCATATGGTGACCCCGGCAGGATTCGAACCTGCGACCTCTTGATTCGTAGTCAAGCGCTCTATCCAGCTGGGCTACGGAGTCTTTTTAATTGGTTAACGCACCGCGTACCAACAAAAAATATCTTACCATATCCATATATAAAAGTCAACATAATTCCTCATTTATTCAATATTTTTTTACTATCTATGCAAAAGGGTATTACTTTATTAATCGTTTGATTTTCTATTATTACAGCATAGGGGATGTGGATAACCTTATCCACATCTCCTTATCCACAGATTTTTCATCATTTTTTGTCTAAAAACCCTTTATTCTTGCGAATGATCATCTACAATACGCATAGTTATCCACATTTTCACCTCTTTTGTTAATAACTTTGTGTATAACTATATGTATTGTGTATAAAATAAAATTAGACTTAGTATGAACCAAGTCTAATTTCTCTTTACCTTATATCGGTTTACTCCATTGTACAAGTACACCCGTTTTTTCCCACATCCTTGTAAGAGCTATTTTAAAATTTTCCAAGCTTTCACAAGGATTGATGATCATTTCTTTAAAACCAACCAATGTCTGTGCTACATTTATTCTATGTTCTTTCCCCAAATAGTCCTCAACTAGATGACGTACATTCTCATCTGCAAATACAACTGTAACCTTCTTACTAGCAACATCATATGCAACATAACCATCTTGATCTTGGTAATCAAATACCACCTTGAATAATTCACCCATGAATCACTACCACCTCTTTCATTAAATACCATATAACTCTAGTATATCGTTTTAACAAAAAAAATCAATGTTATTACTCCTCAGCTATTTCACCAGCCCGTATCTGAGCCTCCCGAAGCAATTGTTCTTGGCTATTCACAGCTGTACCTCGCCTGTAAGCACGTCGATAGTTTCCATTGCTCATCATAACATATGCTTTGCGGTTATCCTTTAACATAATGTCTAAAATATTTTTGACACGTGCAATAATTTGGGGATCTTCTATTGGAAACAACAATTCTACCCGCTCACTTAAATTACGTTTCATCCAATCCGCACTTGATAGATACAAATCAGGTGTACCGCCATTAGCAAACCATATAATACGATGATGTTCTAAAAACCGTCCAACAATACTACGAACTGTAATATTACGACTCATATTCTCAACACCTGGTATTAAAGAGCAAATACCGCGAACAATCAGTTCCACTTTTACACCTTTACATGATGCCTCATATAATTTTCTAATAATCTTTTCATCTAATAAGGAATTCATTTTTGCAATAATATGTCCGCCTTTTCCCTCTTGGGCAAATTCAATTTCGCGGTCAATCAACTCATTCAGGCGTTTCCTTAGCCCCACTGGAGCAACCACCAATTTTCCCCATGTTGGTGGCTGGGAATAACCGAGTAGCATATTAAAAAACTCAGAAGCGTCAGCACCGACTTGTTTATCAGCAGTAAAAAAGCTCATATCAGAGTATAAACGGGCTGTCGTATCATTATAATTACCTGTACCCATATGTATATATCGTCTAATACAGTGATCTTCTTGCCGGACAATCAGCGCCATCTTACCATGCACCTTCAAACCAACTAAGCCATAAATAACATGACAACCTGCTTCTTCTAATCTTCTTGCCCATAAAATATTATTTTCCTCATCAAAACGAGCCCGCACTTCTACAACAACTGTGACTTGCTTACCATTTTCTGCAGCTTTGATCAAAGCCTCTACAATCGAAGAATTGCCACTTACTCTATATAATGTTTGTTTAATCGCAAGCACTTGCGGATCCATCGATGCCTGACGAATAAAGTCAACAACTGGGGAAAAAGATTCATACGGATGATGCAGTAAAATGTCTCGTTCCTTAATGATATCAAATAAATTTCCTGCATTTTTAAGATTAACAGGAATTTGCGGAGCAAGAGGTTCATGAATCAAATGTTCATACCCTGCTAAATCTGTAATTTTCATAAAACAAGAAGTATCAATTCGGCCCGGGATCTCATAAACATCCTGCCCATCAATTTTAAATACTTCTAATAAAAAGTTTTTTACAAAAGTCTTTTTTGTTTTACCAATTTCTAAACGTACTGCTTCTCCTCGTTTACGCTTACGCAAAGACTTTTCTACTTCTACTAGTAAATCTTCAGCGCCTTCACCATCAATTAACAAATCAGCATTTCGCGTAATACGAAAAGGTATCACTTCTTTTATAAGATAACCACAAAACAAATAGGAGCAATAACTCGTAATCACATCTTCTAGAAAAAGAAATGCCTTACCAGCACCTTGATCTGGCACCTCAATAATACGTGGCAATACACTTGGTACAGGAATAATTGCGATCTGGCTTTCTTCTTTTCCCCGCCCTAACAGTACTGCTAAGTTTAAACTTCGGTTGGCCAGCAACGGAAAAGGGTGACTTGCATTGATCGCCAAAGGAGTTAAAATAGGATAAATCGTATTATAAAAATAATCATCAAGCCATTGCCTTTCGACAGTAGATAAACTTTCAATACTTGGAAATTTTATATTTTCATTTTGCATACACAGTATAATTTTTCTCAAATAGCGATATTGCTTTCGTACCAACATCCGAACACTGCGATCAATTAATTTCAGTTGCGTAACAGCATTCAGTCCAGCCGCATCTCTTTTAGAAATACCGCTCTCCACTTGTTGTTTTAATCCCGCAACTCGAATCATAAAGAATTCATCTAGATTAGAACTTGTTATTGCAATAAATTTCAATCTTTCTAACAGAGGACTCTTAGGATCATTCGCTTCATTTAATACTCGTTCATTGAATTGCAACCAACTTAACTCTCTGTTCAAGAAATATTGTTTTTGATCATTCATAACTACACCCTACCTATATTATTAAAAAAATCATTTTCTAATATTATCTTCTTCATAAATCCTTATCTTCCCTGCCTAAAATTCGCCAATAAGTTCTTCCAAATGTTATTTTTTTGTAAATTTTTTCATAATTTTGTCTAGTCCACTCTATAAAAAAACAACTTACTTCATAAAATTGTGTATCTTATGAAAATATATTAAAAAGTATTTCCATTTAGAGAGGATTTTTAATAAATATTGCTAATACTTACTAGTATAACTACTTGCAGTAGCACATAAAGGAGAGTTACATTTATGAGCCAACGAATTGCCATTATTGATTTAGGATCCAATTCTGCCCGACTGATTATTGTAGAAATCTACACTACTGGTGCTTATAATTTAATCTACCACCAGAAAGAGTCTGTCCGATTAAGCCAGCAAGCAGATAAAGATCAGCAATTGCAACCGGAAGCAATGCTCCGCGCAATGACCTTATTAAAGAGTTTTGCTCACATTTGCCAGTTACAGCATGTAGACACAATTTTAGCCGTCGGCACCGCAGCGCTACGAAATGCTCATAACGGCGCTGATTTTGTCGCATCTATAAAAAAAGAAACAGGAATTACCGTTAAAATCATCAATGGTGAAACAGAAGCGAAATTAGGCTATATTGGCACCATTAATACTCTCGACGTTACAGATGCTGTATTATTTGATTTGGGTGGAGGTAGCACTGAGCTAACACTTATAAAAGACCGGAAACCTGAAAACTTCATTAGCCTACCGTTTGGCGCGGTAAATCTGACAGAACGTTTCAATTTACAAAACAAAGCCGATGATACCCAATTGGCAAACCTAGATTCATTCATTATGGAGCAACTCGACAAAGTCCCTTGGTTAAAAAATCTTGGTTACCCTTTGGTCGGAATAGGGGGTACAGCTCGCGCAATTGGTAAAATGGAACAAAAACGCAATAACTACCCATTGCTCAAACTTCACAACTATCGCACTAGTTCCCTATCTTTCCATTCTCTCTGGGAAGATATTAATAAGATGTCCTGTGAGCAACGTCGTAAAATACCTGGCCTTAGTAATGATCGCGCCGATATTATCTTGGCGGGCCTTGCCGTTGTCAAAAATTTGTTTAAAAAAATCCAAAGCACTCAGCTCATTATAAGCAGTTGCGGTGTACGCGAAGGGTTATTCCTTCAATATTACTTTGCGCAAAAAGGACAATCAGAAACATTAACCAACCCTCTAACCGAAAGCACTCATAACACCTTATTAGCCTATAACAGCAACACCGCCCATGCCTATCACGTTGCTAAACTTGCAAATGATTTATTTGATGATTATCACGAAATGTTACATTTAAATGTTGATGACAAACGTCTCTTACATGTTGCTGCCGCACTGCACGATATCGGTATGAGTATCAATTACTATGATCACGCTCGTCATAGTGCTTATTTAATCGAAAATGCCCGTTTATTTGGTCTGTCGCACCGAGAACAAATTATGGCTTCTCTGATTGCAGGCTGGCATCACACTTCCTCTGCCAAACATTCCTACAATAAAATATATAATGAATTTTTAGATGAAGGGAATTGGCAAACTGCTCGTAGATTAGCCTTATTAATAGCATTAGCCGAAAGCCTTGACACGACTCAACTAGGACTCGTGGAAAAAGTAACGACAACTTTCACAAAAAAACAAGCTCAACTCACCCTAACGACGCAAGGCAATATCATACTCGAACTACAATCTATAAAAAAACATAGCAAATGGTTTAAAAAAGAAACATCTTTAGAATTAGTCATTAATGAATCACTGTCGTTGAAATCATAACAAAAAACTCAAAATACAATCCCATAACCAAAAAGGCACTTTACGCCAGTAAAGTGCCTTTTTGGTTACATTTTCATTTTTTCATTGTTGCTGCCGTCTTAACAAGGGCAACAACTAATTCAGCGCTATTATATAAATCGATCTCTTTAATATACTCCTCAGCAGTATGCACTTTATTCATACCAACACCTAGCACCGCTGTAGGTACACCATAATTATTGAAAAAGTTGGCATCACTGCCACCGCCTGTAGCTTTTATCTCTGGAGTTAAACCAATGCTTTTGCTTGCTGCGACTGCAAGCGCTACTACAGCAGCATCGTCTGCAAGCACATAAGGAGCGTAGGCATGTGTCACAACCACTTCTGCCCGGCCACCATTCGCACTTGCCACTCGTTCAAAAGTTTCTTTCATATGCATAGTCTGGGTTGCCAATTTCTCCATATTACGACTACGTGCTTCACATTGTACTTCTACTTGATCAGGTACAATATTGGTAGCAACGCCACCATGAATGATACCAACATTGGCCGTAGTCTCAAAATCAATTCGTCCGTAATTCATCTCCGCTAATGCCATACCTGCTATAACAATCGAATTTACACCTTCCTCTGGAGCAATACCAGCATGAGCCTTTTTGCCATGAATAGTAGCAGTAATACTATTTTGTCCAGGTGCCATACTAATAATTTCTCCTGGTGCACCACTAGAATCAAGAGCATAACCAAAATCAGCTTTCAATACACTTTGGTCGATATGTTGAGCACCATTCAAACCGCCCTCTTCCGCCACAGTAAACACGACCTGAATAGAACCATAAGGAATCTTTTCTTCCTTTATAATACGTAACGCTTCCAAAATAGCTACAATCCCCGCCTTATCATCTGCGCCAAGGATAGTATCACCTACAGAAGTGATAATACCATCTTTCAGCTGTGGCTCAATACCATTGCAAGGCTCAACACAATCCATATGAGCACTGAGCATTATGGTAGGCGCTCCCATCACTGCGCCCTGCGCATAAGCAATCACATTTCCACAATTACCATCAATTTTGCTACCAACATCATCTTCCGTAACTGTCATACCAAGCTCTTGCAACTTCACCTTTAATATATCAGCCACTTGCCGTTCTGCTCTAGTCGAACATTTCATCCTTACCAATTGAAAAAATTCTGCTAATACACGTTCTTTATTAATCATCACAAAGCCTCCTACAAACTATTGTTTGTTGTCTTTGAAAAAAACTTATTTTTTTCGCTAATCAACGACATATCGTCCCTATATTCTTTAGCTCTTGTACACATACTATTATCATAAACAACAAATGCTAAAGGAAGTTCAACGAAATGTCTAAAATCATCGCCCTACAATCTACAAATCAATCACTAGCACTTTTACTGCAAGAACATGGTTATCAAGTCATTGATATGTATGAAGCCCATCGCCAACATTCGAGTATCGCTGCTTATTTATATACCACCTATCACCCTGATGCTTTTACTTCTCATTATAGTCTAGCCGAATCAGTTGATAATATCCTAGGTAATATGGATGATAATAGCTATTTCAGAAATACACTGATGCTAAATATCAGCAACCTAGAACCTGAACAAATATTAATGATACTTGAGCATAGGTTCTACCAGTAATTACTATCTCCCTCGTCCTCCCCACCTACTAAGTGCAAACCAAGAATAAGTATCCATTTTACCACGTTCAGGTATTAATATATCAAGAACATCATCTACAGTAACAATCCCTAAAATAACGCCTTGGTCATCAACAACTGGCACAGCCAATAATCCATATTTATTAATCACTTCTGCAACATGTTGATGATCATCCTCTGGTTTTACCATTACTATTTTCTTATTCATTAGATCTTGTAGCATCATAGTTGGCGCTGCTACAATTAATTCACGTAACGATAAAACACCTTGCAAACGTTCTTCTTGATCAATCACGTACAAATAATAAATCGTTTCTGCTTCTGGTGCTAACTTTCTCAACTGATTGATTACCTCTTCGGTTGTAAGTTCTGCAGAAAATGCAATAAATTCGGTAGTCATTAACGCTCCTGCAGTATCTTCCTCATACTGCATCAATTCCCGCACTTCTTCAGCGTCATCTAATTCCATCAATCTCAATAACTCTTCTGATTTTTCAGCATTTAGTTCTACCAAAATATCGGCCGCTTCATCTGGCGCCATTTCCTCTAAGAGATCCGATGCTCGTTGCTGATCCATTTGCTCAATAATTTCTACTTGTGAGTCCAAATCCATTTCCGTCAATGCATCAATGGCTTGTTGATCATCTAAATTATCAATAAAATTTGCCCGTCTCTTATAATCCATTTCTTCTAATAGATCCGCAATATCAGCAGGATGTAGTTCACTAACCTGTTGTTTTTCATGATTCAACTGTAGATTCGAGTTCCAACTTTCTAAAGGTTTAATATATTGCCAACCCAAAAAATTATTCTTGTAATTTTTAAATAAAAATTCTAATCCCAGACGTCGAAAAAGTCCCCTGACACCAATATCTACAGCAACAAGCACCATTCGTTGAAGATCATCTTGCATAATCCAAGATAAGGTAATATCATTCACTCGTACAATTTTCGAACCTTTTAAATCAATGATTTGCTTATCTAACAACCACTTACTTATATAGATATCATTATCATGCAAGGTTACCGTTTTCGCTGTAGTAAAATCCCCGTTCAGTCTTACCTCTTTATAATTGAAAATTTCTATTTGATCAATCGGAATCAATTCATGGATTTTTTTAGTATGCTTAATGCCGATAATGTGAGGATAGGCACCTTCCCAGCGTACCGCCATATCTTTTATCTTACCGATACGTTGCCCACTTTTATCATAAATAGAAGTCCCTAATAATTTACTAAAATAAAATTCCCCCAATACTTTAAATCCACTCATGATCTATTCCTCCTTCTTTACCTGGATTCCATTTATCACTTGTAGAAAAACAACGAAATCCATT
>CAXYVG010000125.1:0-9179 GCA_964292325.1 uncultured bacterium
GTTATTCCATCTGCCAGCATACAGGAAACCATTGATCGATCCTCATCAAATTTTCGTATAATTGAAAGTGATACTTCCGGATTTCCATATATACACCACTCTTTACGACATGTCTGTGGCAGATTAGTCATAGACATAAATCCCAACACATCTTTCAGTGGTATTCCTAATAAAACTCCCATCTCATGAGGACAACAATCTTGAAAACGTTTTTTTAGTAGTGCCAAACAGGATGCAAGACCTTCATCAATTTTATATCCAAGATGTTGCAGAAATTTCTTATGATGAATATTAGTAATACATTTTTCCAACATCTCTGGTCTATAAAATAGTACTGTTTCCTTATCCGTATAGGAACGTAAACTCATACATTCAATCAGTGTATTGTCTAGTACTTGGCTCCCATACTGTTTCCACAACGTAAATAAGGGCTGTTGCTTTGTATCTGTTAATGTTAGAATTGTCGAAGGTTTACTCCCACATATAGTTGCTGCAAGCTCTGTCGTTAACCAAGTTAATAAATATTCTCTTTCTTGTTCATTACGATTTACATTCTTTTTATTATCTACTGTCGCTACACTATAATGTGTCATATGTAACACCTCTTTTTTCCATCATTAATGATAACGATAATGATTATCGTTATCATTAATGATAGGGCAAGTATACTATTTTGTCAAGTAATGATTGTGACTTTGCTAACCGCCAAAATATGATTGTACAATCTTGCCACTGTAACCTTTTTGCCTACAATACATAATATATGATACGAATATTTTAACAAAGGAGAGAATGGCAATGGACTGGGATCATCGCTGTAATAACATAACAAATTGCAAAACTTTAACTTTGGAAGAGTTAGAAAAAAAGGCTAATAAAACAATTGAATTTCCTCAGCTAGCTGTCAGGACTGGTAATGCGATTGCATTATTCACAATGCTCATATTACAAGAAATTCTTGAACAACAAGCTGTTGACCCCATTACTAATCTAGCTACGATTAGTCAACTTTCAACTAATATTGCGAGTCTAAACAGTAGTATTAAACTCATCCAATGAACTCCCGCTAAAGCAATGAAAAACGCAACCACTTATAGAGATGATTTTGCCACTAGGACATACCAATCGACAATTCCAGCAATGCAAACAGGTTAAATAGGGCTCCACAATCAAATATTGTGGAGCCCTATCTAACAAATCATCAAAAATCCTACAAACGTTTTATTACTTTACTTGTTTAAGTGATATGGTATCGTTACCACACTTACGTTCTTCTTTAACACAAGCATCGCATGCAAGATCCAACCCGTTTGGTTATGTAGTAGTCTATGCCACCATTTTTTTGTCTCAAACTCGGGAATTACCACAGTAATATAGTCTTGTGGATTCTTGCGTTTTTGCAAATCGTCTACATAATCGAGTAATGGTTGGATGGTAAGACGATAATGCGAATGGACAATTTCTAAATTAATTTTCGGATTCCATTCGTTCCATTTATTTTGCACTCGAGCAGCACTTTCCTCATCCTTGGCAATATGAAGAGCAATGATATCATTACTTAGTGTTTTGGCAAATTTCAATGATTCACGTACTACTTTTGTTGGTGATGAAATCGGTACGATTATATAATTTCGCACTACGACCGTATCGTCACCTTCTAAATTTTCTTCTACTCCTAGATGCAATTGTTCGGCCATATCATCATAGTGACCCCGAATCTTTTTAAATATTACAACCATCACAGGAATAAAAAGCAATACAACCCACGCACCATGTGTAAACTTGGTTAAGGTAATGATGATAACAACTAAACCAGTAGCCAAAGCACCTATACCATTGACAATAGCTCTGACTATCCACCCCGTCCCCTTTTCTCGCTTCCAATGAATCACCATACTGAATTGAGCAATTGTAAAAGATACAAATACTCCAATTGCATACAATGAGATTAAATGTTCAATATTTCCACCATAAATAACAATTAATAGTGCGGCGGCAAGCGTTATCAATATAATTCCATTAGAGAACGTAAGTCGTTCACCACGAGAATTAAGATATCGTGGTAAATAACCATCCTTAGCGATAATGGATAGCAGTATCGGTAAACCATTATATGCCGTATTCGCTGCTAGATATAATACAACCATCGTTGTGAACTGGATATAATAGTAGTAAAATGATCGACCAAAAATATGTTCTGCAAGTTGCGATAAAGCAGTCACTTCTAATGAAGGCATTACATGAAAATGCATCATCATAAAAGTAACGCCACCAAGCATTGTCACTAAGATACCAGCCATCCAATATGTAGTAATGGCAGCATTATGAGATTCTGGTTTTTTAAATAACGGCACACTATCAGCGATTGCTTCCACACCTGTCATTGAACTACAACCATTAGCAAATGCTCTTAGCACAATATATAGCATTGCCATATCCAACGGTTGTCGGTCTAGTGACGCGACAGGAATAATGGTATCCACATAAAAAAATGCCTGGTAAACACCGGTAATGATTAAAGATATCATACCCAAGAGAAATGCATAAGTCGGATATACAAATATATTCGAAGACTCTTGTATCCCTCGTAAATTGACCAACATAAGAATAAAAAATAAAACCATTAAATCAATTCCGACTTCCTTGCCACTTAGCTCTGGAAATGCCGAGACAATCGCCGCAGTACCAGCTGCGACACTAACCGCTGCCGTTAGAACATAGTCGGCAAATACCGCGGCAGCAGCTACTAATGCTGGAAGTTCACCAATATTCTTCTTTGCAATGGCATACGCACCACCACCATTGGGATTGGCCTTAGAAACTTGCACATACGATAAGGTAACAATCATTAAAAGGATTGCTACTGCTATAATGACTGGAGACAGATATCCATACGCCATCATTCCTTGCGTTGCTACTAAGATCATCAAAGCCTGCTCTGGACCATATGCAACCGAGGATAATGCATCCGACGAGAAAATCGACAATGCTTTCCACTTTGGCAATCTTTCATGCAACATTTCTTTATTATGAAGCGGTTTTCCTATAATAAGACGACGTGCAATTCTAATCAATCTCGCTCCTACCTCCATATACTTCAAAATAAGTCGTAATTTTAATTATAGCTGATTTTGATATAAAAATGTTATTAATAAGTGTATCAATCATGTAAAGAATTTGTAAAGATAAGTAGAATTATTTTCTATTATTCTCTGATTTCCTTTTTTTCATCCGTTAAAATGATCATTTTTTGTGTAAATAGATTCGTTAGCGGTACCAGAAATAAGTAAAATGCATAGATAATAAAACCTGCATCCACTGCTATCGTGGCTGCAGGAACAGCACCTACAATATTCCATGCAATCACCTCTTTCATGAGTAGCACAGTTTTTTCTCATATGATCTGACCATGAATCATTAATCAAATAACTTTTTCATTTTTCCAAATATCATCTCACAAATATCCTTATCCTGTACCACAGCGGCTTGCTCTAGCTCCATTGACAATTCATAAATTTCTTTTATCCTTAGATTGCCTGAAGAACCTTTCATTTGATGTGAGAATCTACTGAGTTTTTCAAATTCATTATTTTTTAATGTTGCTTCCATATCTTTCATCATTTCTGGCAGACTATTAATATAGTCCTCAAATAATTCTTTTGTAACTTCCATCTCAAGTCCTGTTTGATCCAAAAAATCTTCCACATTTTCATTAATAACATCAGAACTTCCTTTTACCCCTTTATTTGCTAGGGCGCGCGCTATCATTTGAAACATTATTTCAAAATTTATAGGTTTACTAATGTAATCATCCATTCCAGCTTTCAGGCATTTTTCTCGATCGCCTACCATAGCATTTGCCGTCATCGCAATAATTCTTGTACACGTACTATCTATTGCGGCTTCCCTAATTTTTCGAGTAGCTTCATACCCATCCATTACTGGCATTTGACAATCCATCAAAATCACATCGTAATGTTTATTACTCACTGCTTGATAGGCTTCTTTGCCATCCAATGCCACATCACACTTCATATTACGCGATGTAAGCATTTTTATGATAACTTTACGATTCATTTCATTGTCTTCTACTAGTAGTATTTTAGGGCACAAAGCATTTTGATTTTCATGATGGACATATTTGGTAACGATTTGCTGACTCTCCATGTTATTTTCTTTTAAACCCAAAACAATTGCGGTACAATTTAGCAGTTCCTCTCTTCTTATCGGTTTTGATAAATAGCCAGCGAAACCATATTCTCTTGCTTTTGCAGCATCCCCCTTCTGCGCTACAGAGGTTAACAATATCAGCTTCAGGTCCTTTGTAGAAGGAATCACATTTAACGTTTTCGCCAACGCATATCCATTCATCCCAGGCATTTGATAGTCTGCAAGCACAATCTGTATCTCATCGTCTGTATCTAAATTGTTAAGGATTGTAGTGATTGCCTTATTCCCAGATTGGGCTTCCGTCACTTTACATCCCACATCTTCCAGATAGGACTTTGCTATTTTGCGATTGTTATCATCATCGTCTACAACCAAAACCTTAACATTTTTTAGGCTGGCATACTCAAAGCAAGACGTTGTTCTTTCGTTAATAATTTCAAATCGTGCCGTAAAGCAAAATATAGAACCTTGCCCCGGTACGCTTTCAATGCTGATATTGCCATCTAGCATTGTTACAAGTTCTTTCGTAATGGCAAGACCTAGACCCGTTCCTCCAAATTTTCTCGTAGTCGATGCATCAACCTGTGAGAATGGTTTAAAAAGTCTATTGATATCCTCCTGATTGATCCCGATGCCACTGTCCTTAACCTTACATTGAATCGTTGCAAAACCATTACTCTCTTCCATGGTTTCAACCTCAATGATGATCTCTCCTGTGTTAGTAAACTTCACAGCATTGCCAATCAGATTATTTAGTATTTGCCTTAAACGCGAAGGATCGCCTCTGAGTTCATAAGGTACATTTGCATTGATCAAAGTATGTAATTGAATACGTTTTTCATAAGCCTTAGAAATAAATAATCCTACCGCATCGTCAATTGCAGTTCTAATGTTAAAAGTAATTTTTTCCATAACAAGTCTTCCCGCTTCGATTTTAGAAAAATCCAAAATATCATTAATGACATATAATAATATTTCCGAAGCAGATTTTGCTTCCTTCAAAAAATCTCGTTGCTCTGGCGAAAGGTTTGATTGACTCAATAAATCTATAAATCCCAAAATGGCATTCATTGGTGTTCTAATTTCATGTGACATATTGGCAAGGAATTGGCTTTTGGCAATATTAGCTGCCTCAGCGTTTTTTTTGGCTTGCGTCAGTTCATCTTGGATTTCCCTTTGCTCGGTTATATCCTCTGCCGTACAGACTAAATATTCGATATTATCATTACTATCTAATTGAGGTTGACTCTTTATCAGAAGTAATCTATTTTCATTATTACTATTTCTAACAACGACTTCTCGTGCCATTGTGTTTTTCTGTTGAAAAAAACTCCAATTTTCATTAGACAACTTACTGGCAACATCCGAATAAAAAATATTGTACAAATCTTGATGCTGTAGTTCACTCTTTGATTTACCAAAAAATCTTGCATGTGCTTCATTTACAGAGCCATATACAGAAATATTTTTAAGTGACCAAAGCTGAGTATCGGATTTATTTAAAAGCATTGATTGTTCATAAATTTCATTTTCTAGTTTTTCTTTCTCTATCATCTTTCGTTTGCATGAAATAAAAATTTTTGCAAATGACTGGAACGTTTTTATACAGACTGAATCCCAATTCATATATTGTTCAGTTGTTTCGACACCTATAAAACCCAAAATTTTCCCTTTTGTTGTTAACGGAATATACATACATGACTTTACATTTTCGCTAAATAACATTTCTATTTCCTGAGCTATATCAGCATCTAAATGAATAACACTCGAAATGACTATACTTTCATCCTTTTTTATTTTTCGTATAAGCCACGGAAATTGATAGGCTACTTCATCCTGTACTATTTTCTTTTCTGCAGTATCCTCTCCCCGTTTCCATTCATTAGCCTTACTCATCATAATACCATCTTCTGAAAAAACATAAAAATATATCCGATCCAATTCAAAATAATCACCTAAGGTCTTAGATGCTTGCTTCACTTCTTCATCAAAAAGGTTATCATCCATCTCTAAAAAATTTATGGCAATAGAAGTGATCATCTGATTAGGATCCCTCTGTATGTTAGTCTTTTCTAAAGCTATATCTTTCATCATAATACTCATCCTCACATATAGTTTCTATATCACAGGTTTGTATAATAAAAACTGTAAGTTCCTTCAATAAATCAATTTCATAAGGCTCTGCAATCTTTTCATTATTTCGTCCATAAATAACCTTCACCACTGGGCGCAATGGAAAAGACTTATTTTGCCGAATAACAAGACCTCTCTCCTGCGTATTTAATATAACTGCGCTTCCTGATGGGAACGCTGCAATATGCATAATGAATGTATTTACTATATTCTTATTAAAATAATATCCGCCCATACTCACTACGAATTCTAAAACTTGATATACTGGCATTTTCTCAAAACCATCATGCCCTGAAATCATATTATCAAATAGATTACAAACGGAAACCAACATCGCCGATTCATGAATTTCATTATCCCGAAGTCCAAAAGGATAGCCACTTCCATCAATTTTTTCATGATGCATAAGTGCTATGACTTTTGAAACTGCAGTACATATATTTTGTTGACTTAGAAAATCATATCCTACCTTCGGATGCATTTTTTTTACATATCCTTCTAAGTCACCCTCTTCATTCTTCTCCTTTACCAGTTTTTTATCACTTAAAATTCTACTCTTGCCAATATCATGAAGAATAGCTCCTGTCGCAAGTTCTTTCAGCTTCAGCATATTATAGCCAAGGTGAATACCAATTAGAGTGGCTAGTACACATACATTTACAGAGTGAGAACAAATTTCATCATCTTTTGTCCTAATTTCTGAAATATTTATCATAATTTCTTTCGTACTAAGAATTTCATCTATAATGGAGTTAACAGACTTTACGATTCCTTCATTTCCAACTTTTCCATATTTATAATATCGATTCATAATGTCATTGATCGCACGCTTACTAAGCTGTCTTGTATTATCCGAAACATTTTCTTCTATAATAACATCTTTCGAAATTTGATCATCAATATATACTGATAGAATTCCTATACTTTTTAGCTTTTGAACATACCAACTTGTTAGTCTTATCCCTTCTGCAAGCAAAATTCTGCCAGTATTATCGTAAATCGATCTTCCTACTATTTCATTGCCTTTTACATTGTCCAAATTCACGATTCGCACTGGCATCACTCCCAACTTGTTCGATATATCGTCTTATGCAAATATATTGACTGTTCTATCATAAACTCTTTTTGTTCAGATTTTTATGTTTCTATACATCCATAACCTTTATATTGAGTTATGGCTACTTTCTCTACTCAATTCCCCAATTCCTGCTAATTTTTTACATACTTCATTTCATTTTGTAAAAACTTAACCCCCATTTAAGCATTCAGCAGAAAACTCCTGCAAGAATTTTCAAAATTCTTGCAGGAGTTTTCTCAGTAATATTACCCTTTATAAAGAAAATTTAAAACATTTTTTAAAAAGGAATTTTATATTCCGATCAGTATACTGCAGGGAAAGATAAAGAATATAGCGAAAGAAATCCATAGCATATTGCATACGAAGAAGTATTGATTACGAATACAAGGAGGATAACGATGTTACTAAAAAAGCCATTACTGCAAAGTTTGTTCATTTTTAGTTTAGTTGTAGCAATTCTGTCAACGTCTCTTGTAGCACTTATTTCATCAGAAAACATGGTAGTAGAAGCCGCACCAAGTCATATCACATTGACCTGGACAGGTGATACACGAACAACACAGACCATTACTTGGAAAACGGAGTCTTCTACGCAGGATGGGCAAGTAGAATATTGGGAGATAATTCCCAATATATCCGAAAAACATCACACTTTGACTGCGCAAGTAGAACGCATTGATAGTAACTGGGGCGAATTCAATATCCACACGGTCACCCTCACTGGGCTTAAGCCAGGTATACGTTACACCTATCGGGTAGGAACGCCAGAGAATTGGAGTGAACCATATCATTTTGCTACTTCCCCTGTAAAAACGCATCTATACAAATTTTTAGTATTTGGCGATTCCCAAAGCTCAAATTATGATACTTGGCGCACTACATTGCACCAAGCATATCAAGCAAACTCAGATGCAGCTTTTTTTGTCAATATGGGGGATTTAGTTGACGTGGGGCAGGAATATGGTCAGTGGTATCATTGGTTTAATGCAGCTCATGGTGTACTAGAAAATATTCCTTGTATGCCACTCGTTGGCAATCATGAAGCCTATGCTCCCGGAGGCAAATTTGCTATGCCAACCTTTTTTACCAAGCAATTCAAACTACCGATGAATGGACCGGACGGACTGAAAGGACAAGTTTATTCGTTTGATTACGGTGATGTGCATTTTGCCATGCTAGATACACAAATTGGCGAGGAAGGCCGCTTTATACCAGGTATGCTGGAAAAACAAAAAATATGGCTAGAAGACGATTTGGCGACAACAACTCAAAAGTGGAAACTCGTCTTTATGCATCGTGCCTTGTATAACAATAAAGCGGAGGGTAATTCGACAATCCAAGCAGCGTTTGCTCCTATTATAGATAAACACCATGCCGATGTTGTCTTTACTGCGCATGATCATGTCTATGCACATACCTATCCAATTCACGGTGGCGTAGCAACTGACAATCCTTCAAAGGGTACGATCTACGTGGCTACTGGTCGCAGCGGCACCAAAACTTACTCTAACTCAATTGCGAAAGACTGGGATACTTTTTTCTACAATCCACTTGATGAACCAAATTACCTTACTGTCGAAGTAGTAGGTGATATCTTGACAGTCAAAGCATTTAGACAAAGTGGTGGACTCATTGATGCATGGAGTATTACCAAGAAACCCTATCAATAATATCATTTATAAATGATATTATTGTCCCATTCTCGAATTATACTCTCAGGAAATTCAGCTCAAATCATATTCCTCCTGAATTATTCATGGTGATCTAAAACCACCATATTTGTGTATAACTTTTCGCA
>CAXYVG010000126.1:0-9090 GCA_964292325.1 uncultured bacterium
TATGGGGAAAATGATGATAAGCGGACGTGTAGATGAAATTTTTAAGATTATTAAGTCCAACTATAAACATATTAGCGAAATGATCTGATTGAAAAAATAACTGATTATAAAAAGTATTCAATGAGTTGGCCCCTGATGAAGAAAACCTTTATGCCAGCGTGCTAAAAAAAGTTGAAGAAGAGATTTTGTTTTTTATGATTTCCATAGTCACATGTTTCAAAAAGTGTCCTTATACTTTTTGAAAAGCATAGTTGCACTTTTCTAAAAGTATAGTTACTTGAGTTCGGTATAAGAAATCAGAAGAAAGATGGTTGATTCGTTTGAACAATTTTATTCCATGGCACCAAACGGTTCACTAAAAAACAAAGGACTATTTACTAAAAATAGTCCTTTGTTTTGTTATATAATCGTACAACTAATGACATTCAAATAGTTCTGTTCTTGAACAGATATTATCGCAACACTTCGTTAGTTAATTTTATGCCCATGAGAACAATAAATCATGATTCTTTTTTCAAATCGCAAAAAAAATGTAATTTTGCATCATAAACTAATAACAATCTAAATGGCAACAATAACACTACCAGAAAATGAAGAGCAAATAGAAAACGTAAATGGATTCTATTTCATGGCAAACCACAGCATGTTTAAGGGAGGGCCAATACTTACTCTTCAAATTAATAATGGAAAAAACAAAAGTATCAAACTTAAGAAAAAAAATGTAAGCACAGTACTTCATTATCTTCATGATAATAATATTCCATTTCTTAACCTCAATTCAAACATACCACCATCAATTAATATTGGAAATAAATCATATAGGAATCTATTTAATGAATTATTTTTTATATTAGCATCTTGCATGATGTTTATTCTTGGAGTTTCACTTCTTTTTACCAGAAATGAAAATATTTCATTTATGCGATGGATTTACCAATACCTATTTGGAATTGCTTGCATATTAGTTGGCTTAACGCTATTATGCCATCCAGCCGTTAAAATAAATGATAACGAATTAGTACTTAAAGGTTATTTTCATAAATCTATTATTGAGTTAGAGGATATTTCAAAGGTTACAATATGTTCTTTGGGCAAAGGGGAGCTGGTTGAAATTGTGACAAAAGATTATGATTACTATTCGCTCCCAATTAGAGGAGGTCGTTTAAAAGCTTTAATAAGTGATCTTCAACAGTTAGGTATAGATGCATCATACTTCTATGGAAATGGTGCTGCTACAGACCAATCTTGTAACTAAAAGTTGATTAGATGTATATGGAAACCAACTTGATAAAAAATAAGATCTTACAAAACACATATCAATGACTAATAGAAAGTAATTATAACAATATATTAATCATATCGCAAATAAAAAACAGAGATATGTGACAAAATAACACTATTCTTATTTGCTAGATTTACCCATTGTTTTAAAAATGATTACATCGTATATTCTATAAGATATTTATCGTATATTTGTCGTGTGATTGCAAAGATATTATTGTTTTTGCTCTCACAACAACACAAATGTAGGAATAAAATTATTGAATATGACATTAAAGTACGGAATAATAGGATCAGGAGCTATTGGTGGATATTGCGGAGGTAAATTAGCAAAAGCAGGTAAAGATGTTCATTTTCTCTTCCATTCAGATTATGAATTTGTAAAATCTAATGGATTACAGATTGATTCAGTTGACGGCGATTTTCATTTACCTAAAGTCAACGCTTATAGAAATACAAAGGAAATGCCCAAGTGTGATATAGTGCTAGTATGTTTAAAATCTACTAATAATGGTTTATTAAAAGAGATACTCTCACCTCTTTTACACAAAGGCACAATAGTGATACTTATCCAAAACGGAATAGGTTTGGAGAGTGATCTACAGAAAGTTTTTCCAGATTTGAACCTTGTAGGAGGCTTGGCATTTATTTGTGCAAGCAAAAATGAACCAGGACACATAATTCATCAAAGTTTAGGAAAGATAAATCTCGGAACATACTCTTGCAGTGACATTTCAATACTGGAAGAAGCAATTAAAGATTTAAATGAGTCTGGCATAGATACAAAACTAGTAGACTATGAAGAAGCTCGTTGGAAAAAGGCTGTTTGGAATATTCCTTTTAATGGAATGACTGTAGTATTAAATACGACTACAGACAAGTTGATGGCAAATCCCAATACAAAGAAATTAATATATGAAATGATGATCGAGGTGATTGAAGCTGCTCAACATGCTGGAGTAAAGAACATTGACTCTCCATTTGCAGATAAGACGATTGATATGACTAATGCTATGCCACCATATTCTCCAAGTATGAAACTTGACTATGATTTCAAACGTCCGATGGAAATTAAATATCTTTATTCTCGATCAATCGAAGAGGCTAAGAAGAATGGTTATAATATGGTGAAGGCAGCAATGCTTGAAAAACAATTGCAATTTATTGAAAGCCAATATTTGAAATAAATCGTTTACTTGGGTGGCGTTTTTAAAAATTATTTATCACCCAAATTCAAGTGAATAATACAACTGATTGCTAGGGGGCTTGAGGATGTAAAGATAGAAACTACTATTTGCAAATAGCAAAGGAAGGGAGAATATTTTCTTTCTCTTTTTGCTCTGAAAAAGCTGTTATTTCTATTTGATACATCTTTCTACTCTAAGCAGTTGCATTATTCACTTGAATTTAGGTGATAAAAAGATTACCACTTATGTCTCAACGCATATTTCACTAGCAATATCAATACTGGCACTTCTATCAGTGGTCCTATAACAGCTGCAAAAGCTTCACCTGAACTAATACCAAAAACTGCTATAGATACAGCTATGGCCAATTCAAAATTATTTCCGGTAGCAGTGAATGCAATCGATACCGATTTGTCGTAAGGCACGCCAAGGTGTTTTGTAAACCAGAATGATGAGAAAAACATGATAGCAAAATACAATATTAACGGCACTGCAACAAGCATAACATCAAACGGTAGTTTTACTATATATTCCCCTTTGTATGAGAACATGACGATAATTGTAAACAGAAGAGCAATAAGTGTTATCGGACTTATCTTCGGAACGAAGTGTTCGTAATACCAGTCGTTACCTTTTATATTACGGAGCACTCTCCTTATGATATAACCAGCAGCAAACGGTATGCCTAGATATACGAGCACACTTTTGGCTATCATCAACATCGTAATCTTCCTAACGGCATCTGTGGCAGGAAGCCCTATCCAGTCAGGAAATATAGCAATAAAGAAATAGGCATAGACGGAATAAAACAGAACTTGGAATATACTGTTGAGAGCCACAAGCCCAGCACCATATTCGCTACTGCCTTTCGCGAGGTCGTTCCACACCAGCACCATTGCGATACAACGTGCCAGTCCTATCATTATGAGCCCGTACATGTATTCTGGATAAGCAGAAAGGAATAATGCCGAAAGGACAAACATCAGTACCGGACCAACAACCCAGTTTAAAACCAGCGAGATTGCAAGAACCTTCTTGTCGGCAAAGACACGGCCCAATTCTTCATATTTCACCTTCGCTAGTGGTGGAAACATCATCAGTATCAATCCTACCGCTAATGGGATATTCGTTGAACCTATTTCAAAATGTCCCCAAAACTCTACTATTCCAGGGTAAACATATCCTATACCTACACCTATAAACATCGCAAGAAATATCCACAATGTTAAATATCTATCTAAAAACGCTATTTTTTTCATTTTACATCCTTATTTATAATATCTGTTTTGATAAATGAATTATTTATAATGCGCCATCATTACACGAACATTTTGGTAATTCTATATTCTTTATATCTTTCATATAAAATGAGAAGAAACCGTTTTTTATTTCATTTCTGATACGGCGGAACTCATCTATAATGAATTCTTTATCACCTGTAACTGCAGCTGGATCATCAAATCCGAGATGCAAGCGATGCTTTACTTTGCCTACAAAATTGGGGCAATTTTCATTGGCCCCTCCACAGACAGTAATTACATAATCCCATTCCTCATTCAGATATGTTTTCACACTCTTGGGTTTAGCTTTACTAATATCTACACCAACTTCATTCATTACCTTAACAGCCATCTCATTTATCTTCTCAGCTGGTTCTGTACCAGCAGAAAAGACTTTTAATGTAGTATCAAAAGATGACATAAATGCTTGTGCCATCTGGCTACGGCAACTATTTCCTGTACACAATATCAATATTCTCATATGCTTCTACAAAATTATATTATACAAATATCCAAGTAAAATGATAAACAGCGTGATAGTACCAAAGAAGATTCCTATTAGTCGCCATGTCATCACTTTCTTCAGAAGAGTTGCCTCTGGTAGTGACAGCCCTACTACAGCCATCATAAAAGCAAGAGCAGTACCGATAGGCACACCTTTTGCCACAAATACTTCTATCACAGGAACAATACCTGCCGCATTAGCATACATGGGTACACCCAATATTACCGACAGCGGTACGGCAAACCAACTGTCCTTTGACATATAGTGCTGAAAAAATCCTTCGGGTACATAGCCGTGAATAGCAGCTCCGATAGCAATGCCAATAATTACATACAATAGCACCCCTTTTACAATTCCCCAAGAGTCTCTAAGTATACCAGGCAATCGATTGATAAAAGTTATCTTCTCGGCTTCCCATTTTGCAGTCTCCGCCACAGATGATTTTTGGATATTCTTCACCCAATCACTCAGATAGTTTTCCAATTTCATTTTGCCTAAGACGAAGCCTCCAATCATCCCGAGCAACATACCGCTGACAACATAGATGAGAGTAATCTTCAGCCCAAACGTACCTAGAAACATCGCCACAGCAACCTCATTTACCAGAGGCGAAGTTATAAGAAAAGCAAATGTCACGCCAAGAGGTATTCCGCCTTTCACAAAACCAATAAACAAAGGTATTGACGAACATGAACAGAATGGAGTAATAGCACCAAATAACGACGCAAAAAAATACTGTAGTCCAAACAACTTATGTGTTGTGAGATAATTACGTAGACGGTCAATCGGAAAATAGGCATTTATAACTCCCATAATCGAACTGATAATGAACAGAAGAATTAAGATCTTCGTCGTATCATAAAAGAAGAAATCTACTGCCGAACCTACGCGTGACTGCGCATCAAGCCCTAACAGACTGTATGTAAGCCAGTCGGCAAATTGTTGTAACATAATATTTTTGTTTAAAAATTCTACAGATAAAATGTATATGCGTAATAGAGTCCCACTAAGATGAATAAGATAGCGACAATCATATTAAACCATTTCTGGAATATCTTCATTCGGTTATAAAACTTGCCAACTCCTGCCATGCTATAGGCTAGCAGCCACGCTACAAGTATCACAGGAAGTCCTGTAGCAAAAGCAAATACAATTGGTAACATGTATCCACCGGTGGCTTGAGCCGACAGGGGTATCAACATCCCGAAGTAAAGCACACCACTCGTGGGACAGAAAGCCATTGCGAAAAGCATACCCAGAAGCAAACTTCCCCATACGCCCTTCAGCTTCTCAGATTTTATATTTCCCGAGAACCCAAATTTTGGAAGCCGCAGCTTATCACCGAACAACATAAACAGTCCGATGAGCAACATGGCCGGAGCGATGAGCATTTCTCCCCATTGACTCACCCCTTTTTGAATCGAAAACATATCGGAACCACTTCGGAGTATATATATCAATATAGCTCCCAGCACCGAATACGCCAACATTCGTCCTGCCGTATACAGAATGCCGTTCAAGAAGATGCGGCGTTTGCTCTCTATATCACGACCTATAAAGCCAACAGCGGTTATATTGGTTGCTAATGGACAAGGACTGATAGCCGTGAGCAAGCCTAAGACAAAAGCAGTAACAATCGGAATATTGCTATTGTCCAATATCTGTTGTAAGAAATCCATCATTATCTTCTGCTATTTTAATAGCTTACTGATCTTGTTTTTTAACCCGCTCTTAAAAGCCAAAGTATTAGTGCGGGCATTTTCAAAACCAAAATTAGTCATATCGTTTCTACCCTCTTTACCGTTCTGCCACCTATTCACATACAAAGACGACCATGTTACGTGATATCTATCGGCCAATTTCTCTCCTTGGGGAGTTGAAATATCAATTTCCTTAAACTTTACCGCACCACTTTTCACCTGAGCAGCAAAATCCTTATCTACCACTTCTTTAGAATATGTTCCTACTGCTATACATGTGGGGCAACGTTGCTTGCTGTGAAAATACAAAACTTCAACAGTAGCTTTGGTCGGTTTTACAACTTTCTTTGTTTGTGCATTAACACTTGTAAAGCAAATCAAGCCCAATAGGGACATTATAATAACACGTTTCATACTTCTTATTTGTTTATAGTTAGAATATTTTTTATTTCACTCTCTGTAATACGTCCCTTGGCTACAACTTTACCGTCTATTACCAATGCCGGAAGCGACATTACATTATAAGACATGATTTTTTCCAAATCTTCTTCTTTTACCAATACGGCATCAATGTCCATGTCTTTTATCACTCTCTCTACTGTTGCATACAGTGCCTTGCAACTACTGCAACCTGTTCCTAAAATTTTTATTTCCATAATGTATTATTATTTAATATTATCTATAATCGTATTTCGCAAAACAACGATCAATATGTATATAAAAAAAGAGATGCATTAACAGCAATTCTTTTTTTTGCAGATACATTGCACCATAAACTCATTGAACAATTCCTGAGCAAGCTTCCAATTCTCTTTGTTGATACAATACTTCACCTTTGGAGTTTCAATTTGTCCCTGTATTAACCCAGCATTTTTAAGTTCCTTAAGATGCTGAGAAACGGTAGCTTTCGCAATTGGTAGTTCTTCATGTATGTCACCAAAATAGCATGTTTCTTGCTTTGCCAAGAACTGCATAATAGCGATTCTTGCCGGATGACCTAAAGCTTTGGCAAACCGTGCGAGTTGTTCTTGCTTTACTGTATAACTTTTATCTTTTTCCATCTTCATATCAAATATTGTTCGCAAACGTACGAACAATATTTTTATTTTGCAAATATATCGACAATAATCTACTATCTTTTTATAATTTATAACATTGTATAATACAATCCGAGCTGAGTATATTGCAACAGAAGATTTATGCATTCAATTATTGCGACAACACATTAAAGTTGCATTTCATCATCTTCCAATTTCGTTCAATAACCTATTTTTAAATTTTATTTTCCATATATGTTTTATACTCATTAATTGCATTTTACTGTAAATTTTGTATCTTTGCAAATAATATGGTAACTTATTTGATGCATGATGTAAAGAATGTTTTACCGCATTAAATGATAATAAAAGAAGAATGGCATGAACATTATTAAGACAAATAGCGCCGATAGCCGATTTAGGAAGTTGTGTTGTATGTTAGATAACTTAAGTTTCTCAAATGAATTATGCTACATTTTTTAGGTTATAATTATGCATAATCCTATTGAATCGTTCATTTTTCTGAGTGATAGACATCATTATTTCGTTTACGTCCCCAGAGGTTAATTCAGCTAGCTCTGCAACGACCTCAATGATAGCTTCCCATATTCTGTCATTAACAGACAGCTCTAGAGATTCTTTAGTGCAGTCTCTAAAGAGACCGCCGATAGTTTCATAGGACTCAAAACGTTTGACCAGAGTTAACACATTATACTGTATCATTGTCAGCGATATAGAGGCTATCTGTGAAGAGAAATCTCGCGCCTGACTCTTGCCAAGGTTCAGCAGAGACTTCATTTCATGGAAACTTACTTCTATCACCCAACGTCGGGCATAAGTATGGTAAGCTGTTTTGAAATCAAGTTCCATATTTGTAGTAAGAAGTCCGCTCCATTTGCCATTCCTTCCGCTTCTGCAAAAGTAAAGTCTAACTTTCATCCCATCAAGTTTTGCATTGATGGTAAAGTATGCCATATGCATGTCGTGCCAGTGTTTGAGAATACCTTTTTGATTTTTTTTCTTCATCACATGCTCCACTATTTGATTAGCAGTCTTTACTCCAAACTCTGTATCATATTTTGTTTTACCCAACTTAATCATTCCTAGGAGGTGACAGCGTATATGGCGCGTCTTGATAAAACGAACCAACTCTGTGCATGTAAACCAGCTGTCACACAGAAGATAATCAAAGCGGAATCCATTGCTTATTGCACGTTTTACCATATCTATGGCATTAGCAATCTTGCTTGTCAGATACTCTTCCTTACGCTCCTGTGCTTTCGATCTGACATCACGCAATTTGGTATACCTAGCATCCCGTTGCACTTTTGTAAGTCCCTGAACAAGTCCTAAAGGTTTAGGCTTAGGTCCTTTATTGCTCTTTCGTTTAGGGGTCTTATCCTTACCTATCTCTCCATGGATCGACATGTCAATCATGCTTTGGGTTTTGCCATCGCTAAAGCAAGTAAAGAGTCCTTTGAATCCAAGAACCTGTTTCATTTTTACATGAGAGAAAACCTTGCCTATAGCTTCCATATGCGTGCCTGTTTTCTCAAAATCAGTATCATCTATGATAAGTGTACGTACACTATGGGTGTATTCTTCCGCACCAACTCTGTTGCGGATTGTCTTCCATATTTGTCTGTTGATGATGTAGATAATCTTACGCCAGTCTATATCATCAAACTGCATGAAACGATAGAGCATATTGCGATGGCATTTAAAAATCGAATTCAGAGCAGACTTGGCATAATTATTTGGATTCTTGACCATAAAGAATGGAAATATAACAAGCAGGATGAACACTTGTTTGATCGTCATCTTGCAATTTGGATTTTTATGCATTCCTATCTGGTCTTCACCGATTCTGATGTAATTCAAAATGGACATGATACTATAAATTCCACGATTTTCATCGTTTTCTTTAAAAAATCCATTTAGTTCCGAGATAATATTTGTACCTTTGTGCATGGTTCTAGTGTAACATTGTTAGATGTGGTAATCTTTACAAAGTTACTGATTTTCATTCAGTTATGAAAATACTAGAACCTTTTTTTATGCACTATTTTGATGTATTCATATTACATGAGAAACTTAAGT
>CAXYVG010000127.1:0-9064 GCA_964292325.1 uncultured bacterium
TAAAATAAAAGGAGAAATAAACAATATAAGAAGAGGATTATACACCATTATACCCGATGAATATAAAAACATGGGAGTAATTCCAGTCGAATTTTATATTGATGAGTTAATGAAGTATTTAAATAAAACCTATTATGTCGGTCTGTATAGTGCAGCTATGTTTCACGGTGCAGCACACCAACAGCCACAGGAATTTTATATTATTTCCGAAAAGCCAAAACCCCGAAAAATCAGTAATGATATTTTTTTGATAAATTTTACTGAGAAAAGAAACTTTCCATTATTTGGAATTGAAGATAAAAAAACGGACACAGGCTACTTCAAAATGTCAAATATTGAATTGACCTTTCTCGACTTGATTTATTTTGAACAATCAGTCGGAGGATACAATCGCATAATGTCAATACTTGAAGAATTATCCGAAAGCATTAACCTGACCAAAATGAAAGAAGTAGTAAAAAATGATTTTCCGTTGAGTGTATTTCAAAGGGCAGGCTTTATTGCTGAAAATGTGTTGGCAAATACTAAATTGGCGGCTGTTTTTGAAAACAAATTGGCAAAATTAAATCCCAAAACTGTACTTCTCAAATCTACAGAGGAGAAAAATGGGGAGAAAAATCCGAAATGGAATCTAATAATTAATACCGAAATAGAAAGCGACTTATGATCCCAAGGGCACATATTATTGAATGGCAGAAACATGCACCGTGGAAAACAAATGCACAGGTAGAACAGGATTTAGTTATTGAAAGGGCGTTGGTTGAATTGTTTTCCGATGACTTTATTCGCGAGAATCTGGCTTTCAGAGGCGGTACAGCTTTGCACAAAATGTTCTTTAAACCCCAGGCACGGTATTCCGAAGATATTGATCTGGTACAAATTAAACCGGGGAATATTCATCCTATTTTACAACAGATCCGTAAAAGACTTGATTTCCTGGGCCAGAAAAGATCAGTGAAGGCAAATGAAAAAATGAACACGGTAGTTTATAGATTCGACACAGAGATTCAAACGGTCATAAATTCCAGGCTAAAAGTAGAGATAAACTGTCGGGAACATTTTAATGTTTTCGGACTGAATAAAGTAGCAATGAAAGTCGATAATTCATGGTTCTCGGGCTCAACGGATATTAATACCTATTCATTGGAAGAATTACTTGGTACAAAAATGAGAGCCCTTTATCAACGAAAAAAAGGACGTGATTTATTCGATTTATATTATGCGCTGACTAATTCAGATGTCGATACGCAACATGTACTTGAGGCATATAAAGCATATATGAATTTTAGCGACAATAAGCACAAAACCTCAAAAGAGTACTTGCTTAATCTGGACGATAAAATGAACGATAATGTTTTTCTTGGAGATATGACAGCACTTCTAAGACCGAGCATTCAATATGATATAAATGCAGCTTACGCTTTAGTGAAAACTGAATTGATTAATAAGATATAATAACTCAAATATGGGACGAAAAACAAGTGGCAAAAATGTCTGTTGAGATTATACAAACAATAAATAGAAAGTAGAATCGTAAAAATGTAAAATGGATGTTTAGGAGTTTGAATAGTTGTAGACAAGTAGCTTCTAAGTGATGCTCCAATACTTTATTCGTGCAGTTAATGTATTGAATATATGTTACATGATATAAATTGCACATCACTCGCAGTTTTAAATTAACTAAAAAGATATATTCTATATAAAGTTGAACTGCACAAAAGAAATTTGATTGAATCTCCATTTATAATGATTCACACCAAATGGATAAAAGGTGTTTTTAGTCCTCATAAAAATAATGAAATATTGATATTAATAGAAAAATATTTGGCAGCATAATGTTACAGAATAACGCAAAATTAAAATCACTCATAGTGAGTCTTTGGGATACTCTTTGGAGTACAGGAATAGCTAACCCCCTTACCGCAATAGAGCAAATTTCTTATTTACTATTCATCAAAAAACTTGATGAAAATGAAAAGACTGCTGAGAGGAATGTCGATGAAGGGCTCTGGAAAGAAAATGATTATGAATTCAAATTTAGAGGAGAATATACCCCATACATTGACATCGCGAAACTGGAAGAATCTTATAATAAGTCTAAAGACAAAACCAAAAGTATTGAGGAAATAATATCAGATGCAAGAAAACCTCGAAGCAGTAGGGAATTAAGATGGAACTATTTCGAAAATATGCCACCTGAACAAATGATGGAGCATGTTCACTACAATGTTTTTGAATTTATCAAGAAGTTGAGTGGTGAAACTGCTTCTTTTACAAAGCACATGGAAAGTGCAAGTTTCGAAATAAAAAAACCATCACTATTGGCCGAGTCAATAAAAAAGATAGATGATATCTACTTTGAAATTGACAATGATGCTCAAGATGGAAAACAAACTTTTCAAGACATACAAGGAGATGTGTATGAAATGTTGTTAAGCGAAATTGCATCAGCAGGCAAGATGGGACAATTCAGAACGCCAAGACATATCATTAAACTAATGGCTGAAATTCTTAAACCGAAAATTGGTGATCGAATTGCAGACCCTGCTTGTGGTACAGGAGGTTTCTTACTGGGTGCATATCAATATATCCTCACCGACCTTGTTCGTAAAACAAAACCTGAAAGACTTATCATTGATGAAGATGGTTTTGATAGTGGAGCTATATCTTCCGTATTGAATATGAAAAATAAAAAGATTATTGAAGAGAGATTAATCGGATTTGATATTGACACGACTATGGTACGTTTGGGATTGATGAACCTGATGATGCATGGCATTAACCAACCTAAAATTGATTATAAAGATACTCTAAGTAAGTCATACAATGAAGAAGCTATTTATGATATCGTATTAGCTAATCCTCCTTTTACTGGCAAACTAGATAAGGGCGATATGAATCCAGATTTGCGAATAGATAGCAGCTCTACCGAGTTATTGTTTTTGGTTCGTATTTCTAAAATGTTGCGCGAAGGAGGTAAAGCTGCCATCATTATTCCAGAAGGTGTTTTGTTTGGTAGTTCTGGAGCACAAAAAGCTACTCGCGAAATTTTACTTAAAGACAATCAATTGGATGCCGTGATTTCTTTGCCGCAGGGTGCATTCAAACCTTATACAGGTGTCAAAACTGCAATTTTAGTATTTACCAAGAAAGAAGAAGATAGCAAAGATTGGCATACAAAAAAAGTTTGGTTCTACTCTATTGAAAATGATGGTTACTCGTTAGATGATAATAGAAGGAAACTCAAAGAAAACCCACTTCCCAGTGTAAAAGCCGCTTTTGAGAAAAAGAATAAAGCAAAATATGAAGATCGCAAGAATCATTTTTTTGTTGAGTTGAAAGAGATTCAAGACAATAATTTGGATTTAAGCTACAACCGATACAAAGAGTACGAATATATTGAACAGAAATATGATCCACCCAAGGAAATATTAACCAAGTTGATTGCGTTGGAAAAAGAAATTTTGGAAGATATGAATGAATTAAATAGCTTGATAGGATGATTAAAAAGCTTGATGGTATCTGTTCGTTTATCTCTGGTAATGCATGGAAAGCTGCGGAATTTACAGATGAAGGTATTCCTATTATTCGTATCAATAATTTGAATACGAATGACAATGATTTCAAGTATTGGCAAGGAGATTACGACAAGAAATATCTTATTTACAAAGGAGATTTATTAGTGAGTCTTTCTGGAACCATTAAAGCATTTCAATGGAATGGTCCAGAAGCATTATTGAATCAACGCATAGTAAAAGTCACCGCAAGTCCTGAGACAAATCAGGATTGGGTTTACTATCAGATTTCGCATGTGATTGAGCAAATTGCTAACAAATGTAAGCATGCTATAATAAAAAATGTTTCTATAAACGATTTAAAAAATTTTGAAATTGATGTACCTGACTTTCAAACTCAGAATAAAATTGTCGCAATACTTGATAAAGCAAGAGCTTTGGTGGAAAAGCGACAGCAATCCATTGATTTATTAAATGAATTATTAAGAGCTAAATTCTTAGAAATGTTTGGTTCTAAAAATCCAGAATTTAATCAGTGGGATGATATAGAAATCCAGAATTATGCCTTAGATAAAAGGGCAGCAATGCGAACTGGCCCTTTTGGGAGTAGCTTGAAACATGATGAATTTACTGAAGATGGTGAAGTTGCTGTTTTAGGAATAGATAACGCCGTTAAAAATGAATTCAGATGGGACAAAAAACGATTCATTACTAATCAACGATATAATGAAAGTTTTAAACGTTATACAGTTTTTTCTCGTGATGTCATCATAACAATAATGGGTACTGTTGGACGATCAGCCGTGATTCCTGAAAATATACCACTTGCAATAAATACTAAGCATTTAGCATGCATTACGTTAGATGAGTCAAAATGCAATCCATACTATTTAGCATATTCGATTCATTCAAATCCATTCATTGCTTTGCAAATGAAAGCAAGAAATCGTGGAGCAATTATGCAAGGGTTAAACCTTGAAATAATTAAAAGTTTAAAACTTAAAAATGCTCCTATATCGCTTCAAAATAAGTTTGAGAATATCTACAACAGTATTAGAATCAAGAAAAATAGATTAGAGGTATCATTCGAAAATTTATCAAATCTTATTAATTCCTTTATACAACTCTCATTTAGTGGTAAACTTAATCTTGAAGTTTCAGTCGAACTAGATGCACTTCTTGAAGAAATAGATTTGAAAAAAAATGAAAATGATTTATTTAGTATCATAACTAACGAAGAGTACTTATTAAGTTTAGTGAATCGGTTGAATAATCAGGAATTCGAAAATCAGGATTTGTATGACAAAGCTAAACATGCAACCTTTCAACTATTGAAAGAAGAAGAACGGATTGACCAAGAATATGATGATAAAAGTAAAAGCTTAAAACTAATTGTAAAATGAAACTACTAAGTTTTGAAATAGGGGATTTAGGAAAGGACGATTCTGGCAAAGAGAAGACCTTTAAGAGCCTGCACTCAGGTTTTAAAATAAATTTTCATAGACTTACAGATAAAGGTATTGAATCAATGTCGCAGTTTCAACCTTTTTGCTTTGCAGGGTTAAATGGAAGTGGTAAATCCAATGTACTGGAAGCATTAGCAGCTATTTTTTATCATTTAGAGTTTTGTGTTGCTAAATTTCGCCCTGAAAGTTTTGAGAAACATTTTAGAAGAGATACCTGCACACCTGATGCATTCACTTTAAAATACCTTACTTGCAGCAGCAACAAAAAAGACTATGTTCTTTTTCTTGCTGACATTGTAACTATATCAAAAGTAAAAGGTGAAGAGCCTGTCATGCTGGTTGAACCAAATCCTTACAGCAAAGTAAAGGGAGGCGAAGCTAGAGAAGTGTCTCTTAAATCTTCAGTAATGTCACAGCAAAGAGCTCCTGGTAAAGAATTTTTACCAGATTTAGTTGTAGGCTATTCATCAGGGGAAAATGAAATATTAAGTATCCCTTTTATCAAAAACAGATTAGTTCATTTTGACGAATATAAAGAAGCAATTAACAAACGGCCATACAGCGAACCAGAAACAAGCCTAATATACATTGATAAAGAGATGAGTCAAGCTGTTTTATTGGCATGCCTATTGTTCGAGGACAAAGAAACTTTAAAACCATTAAAAGACCAACTTGGAATTCTAGGAATCCAAAGTTTTAGGATGAATCTCAATTTACTGGAAACAGGTTTCCCCGACAAGGATGATCCAACCTTGATTGAAATGGTTCCACTCGTAGATCATTTGAAAGATAAAATTGAAATACTAAAAAAATGTTCAACATCATGGTATAAATCAAAAAAAGGGTTTCGAGTTGACTCGCAAAGTAGAGATGCAGATCGTATTACTTTAGATTTTTTTGTTGGAGTAGATCCAATAAATGAGGATGAAAGAATATCAAAACATGCTTTTAAAGATAATTTCAATTCTTCGTTTGAATTTTTCAGACTTCTTCAAGTTTTATATGAATTAAATAATAACATCGTTTCGGATAGTACGAAAGAGGAAGTTTATCAATCCGGAGGTTTTTATACAGATGGGAAATTACCATCAGCGAGTCCAGAGGACAATGTTTTTTACTTTCTTGATTATAAGATATTGAAACAAATTGAAGGACTAGAAAAACCCAAAGAATTACTTTTAAGAGAATTTTCGGATGGTGAACATCAATTTTTGCATACTATGGGAATTTGCTTAATGTTGAAAGACCGAAGAACTCTACTTTTGTTGGATGAGCCTGAAACACATTTTAATCCGGGTTGGAGAGCCAAATTCATCAAAGTGTTAAATGATAGTTTAAGAGCTGGTGGCACTAATAATTTTCTGAAAGATGTAATTCTTACTTCTCATTCCCCTTTCATTATTTCTGACTGTTTACCGAATAATGTGATTTTTTTCAAACGGAATAAAGAAACACATAAAATTGAAGCTAAAAGTGCCAAAGAAATGAATTTCAATACTTACGGTACTTCAATTGAGATTATTTCTGATGAACTTTTTGAATACAATCAATCTATCGGAGAATTGTCAAACGAGAAATTAAAGAAAATTAATTTTGAGAGTATCAAAAGTAAGGAAGAAAAAGAAGCTATAAAACAAGAATTAAAGTTATTAGGTGAATCAATCGAGAAGGATTTAGTTCTGGCTAAACTTAATCGAATGAAATTAGATTAACATATGCTTAGACTTTACAAAACAATTGATCATGATATATTTAAACTCCACGGAATGTTGGAGTATTTGGTGTGTTCAGTTTGGTGTGAAGCTTGCGATGATGCATGTGAAACTAAGTTGCATGCAGATTTTAAAGTGCTTTACGATAAATATGATTGGTTAAAAATAAACGTTGATGCTATATACGAAAAATGCAAACCTTTAACTGCTATAGAAAGGCAAACCATCAAGAACGCATTTGAAACAAACAACAAAATAGAAGAGCTTTGCAATGGCTCAAAACCCGTTTATTTAGGTGAACTCCCAGCTCAGGTTGAGGCTGATATAAAACCTATACTAGTTGACTTTTATGAAACACTTTTAGAAAAAGCTAAAGTCCCTGGTACTAAGAAGGATTATTACGAGAAACTAATCAAGAAAAATGAATTTCAATATTGTCCTGCTTGCGGTCTTATCGACTTTGAACAGGAGGATAGTAAATGCAGAGAGGCCTTTGACCATTATTTGCCAAAATCCGAATATCCATTTGCTAGTGTCAATTTCAATAATTTAGTTCCGTTGTGTTATAAATGTAATTCCGACAGAAAAAAGGCTAAAGACCCAATTGAAAATGGCAGAAAAACATTTTACCCTTTTGCTAAAGGTGATCACGAAATATCAATTACACTTGAGATTGACAAGACAAAAGATATTGACGCTTTAAATAGAATTGATTTAACCGTGAATTTAATTGGTGACAAAGATAAAATAGAAACTTGGGATTGGCTGTTTGATATTTCTGAAAGGTACAATGATAAAATTAGATGCCGAATTAAAACTTATTTGAGAGAATTAAAGATTAGGTACAGACAGCAAAAAGAAGATAACCCATACATTACATTTATTGAAGTTATTGACAAGGAAATAGAGATATATGAAGAAGATAAATATTCAGATTGGAAATTTCTAAAAATTCCATTATTAAGAGAACTTAAACAAAGGCCTGATTTAATAAAAGTATATGATGATTAGTTATCATTCAACATTAAATTACTCCACTGCCGGTGCACTTTTGTAAATATTCCTTCAGCGGTTCGTCGCTTCAGGATAAGAAACTGGATGGCTACAAAGTGATGGGATATACAAGCCATCTTCTTCACGACGAGAATCGTTTTGATGCATTCTACTTTTACGGACCTTCTTTGAAGGATATTTTGGGCGATTATACGGATATTACCGGCAAACCTTTTATGCCAGCCATGTGGATGCTTACCATGGGTGATGCCGATTGCTATAACAAACCCGAACAACGGGTGTCCTGGATGCAGAACACTCCGGATGTAATTACTCAGATAGCCGATCAATATGTGGCGCATGATATGCCGCGCGGCTGGATTCTTCCAAACGATGGTTACGGATGCGGCTATCAGAAGCTGGATTCGGTGGTTACCGAGTTAGGTAAAAGGGGTTTCCATACAGGTCTGTGGACAGAAAACGGTATTGATAAAATTGCTTATGAAGTGGGTACATGCGGTACTCGTCTATGTAAACTAGACGTTGCCTGGGTTGGCGAAGGTTACGAGTTTGCGCTGAATGGCTGTAAGTCGGCTTTCGAAGGAATTGAAAATAATACCAATGAAAGAGGTTTTGTATGGTCTGTTTGCGGCTGGGCCGGTACCCACCGGTATTCTACCGTTTGGAGCGGCGACCAGTCAAGTAACTTTGATTATATCAAATATCATATTCCTACCGTTATCGGAGCAGGTTTGTCTGCGCAGAATGCTGCAACCAGCGATGTGGATGGAATTTTTGGTGGTTCGGCCCGTACCTATACGCGCGATTTGCAATGGAAGTGTTTCACTCCAATTATTATGACCATGAGCGGTTGGGCGGATGTGGACAGACAACCCTGGAACTACGGTCACCCGTACACGGATATCAACCGGAATTTCCTTAAACTTAAAATGCGTTTGAATCCGTACGCATATACTTATTGTCATGAAGCTCATACAACGGGTGTTCCAATGGTTCGTGCCATGGTGCTTGAGTTTCCGAAAGATACGGTAACCTATAGTCCGTCCACGCAATATCAGTTTATGAGCGGAGAATGGCTTATGGTAGCTCCTGTATATAAACGTGGTGATTGGCGGGAGGATATTTATTTTCCGGCGGGTGAATGGTTTGACTTCTGGAGTGGAAAGAAATATGATGGCGGTCAATGGTTGAAGAAATACAACAGCCGATTGGATAACTGTCCTGTTTTTGTTAAGGCAGGTGCTATTATTCCTATGTATCCGGATATGAACTTTGTGGGAGAAAAACCTGCCGATGTTCTTACTCTTCAGTTGTGGCCTGCAGGCGAATCATCTTTCAAATTATATGAAGACGATGG
>CAXYVG010000128.1:0-8800 GCA_964292325.1 uncultured bacterium
TTCACGAAAATCTAAATTAGAACACCGAATTGAACTACACTCGATTACCCAAGGGGCTGATCTCAACCATGTATTGCCACAAGAATTACTGGCACTTCGTAGACCAGCATTAAAACTGGATTTCTACAGGAGAATGATGGAGAAGCAATTACTGCAATATGACCTTAATCATCGAGAATATATGGGACATGGCCCGATTATCGTATTAATTGATACTTCCAGTTCCATGCGTGGTGGACGCGAAGTTTGGTCAAAAGGGATGGCGTTAGGTCTAGCTGAAATTGCTGAGAAGGAGCGTAGGGCGTTTAGTTATGCGCTCTTTGCTAGTAGTCGGGCTGATTTAATTACAGATGACTTTCAGATTGGGCAGCGTTCGCCAGAGAAGCTAATAAATCTTGCAAGTGCGTTTATTGGCGGTGGTACTGATTTTGAGCAACCATTACGGTGGGCGATTGGAAAACTGCAAGATAGCAAATTCAATAAAGCGGATATTGTCATGATTACGGATGGCGAATGTGCTATTGGTAATGAATTTCTAAAAGAAATGCAGAAAGTGCAAGAGGAGAAGCAATTTAGGATTTACAGCATCCTCATTGGTAGCAATCTGAAGGAATTAAAACGCTGGTCAGACGAGGTATGGAATGTAACCGATTTGCTAGACGAAACGATTGCAAAAGAATTATTTCAAAAAATATAAAAAATGGGAGCGATTAAAATGTCAACGATGATACATGATGCAACAAAATTATATGCTGTTAAAGGTGGCACTACTGATAATATCCTTGGTAACTTGGTTTGGTTTAGCGTTTCAGACATGGAGATATTACGAGATGATCTAGTAAAGTTGGCAATGAATGTTGGACTGCCTGAAAAGTATGTTCCTGCGCCGATCCGACCCAGTGATGCATTTCGTCGGGCGACATCAGAAATTGGTGGTGTATTAAAAACAGGTGAGGAAATCACAGAGGTTCTGATGGTAAGGGAAGTATTATCGGCTGAAGATCGAGTGGTACGCCACTTGATTAAAGAAGTCAGGGATAAAAAAAATGTCCAGCTTAACTATGAAAAAATCGGTGAAATTGAATTTGAACGGCAATGGGGAACCATGAATGTGATAGCTCTTACCGATGAAGCAAAGCCAGCACTAAATAAAGCCAAAGTGCTGTATGGTAAATATCGTGACTATTTTATATCTGACCATATTAGAAGGCTGATTAAAACAGCATTAGGTGACTGCCAAGCAGTTGGAGTACGTCCAGCAGGTGCTGTATATTTTACACCAGCAACTTATGAGCCTACGATCAAAGCACTCAATTCTCTAGTTAAGATGTTACCTAGCAGTGCAGTTGAAATGCACTATTTACCTGTAGTGAATATGGATGAGCAAAAGCAAATGCTGGAAGAAAAGCTTCGAGGTCACGTACTGAGCCAAGTTTCACAGATTGGTAGTATGCTCGGTGGTAATGCCCAAGTGCTAAGTGTCAAGAAAACGCTTAAATCGCTAGCTTCTGAGTTTGCAGCTACCTTACGGGATCAGAATGTAGTGTCTAAGACCACTGCAAATAATGCCATTCAACAATTACAAGGGCTGAAACAGCAGGTAACGGAATATGAAAGTTTGTTAGACAGTAATCTTGGTGAAGTCCGTTCAACTATTGATATACTTAGAAAACAAGTCCGTATTATGCTGGATCGGGTTAGCTTAGATAATGGTGTAGCGTAAAATTACTAATTTTCACAGTATCAAATTGTATAAAGGAGAATTGAAGAAATGGCTAATATTAAAGAGCGAGTAGCCTATTTGCAGGGGCTAAGCCGAGGACTTAATATCCGTTTACACTCAGAAGAAGGGAAGTTACTGATCAATATCATTGATGTACTGGATGATATGGCTGATGAAATCAATAATATCCAGATGGGGCAGGCTGATCTGGAAACGTATGTCGAGAGCATGGATGAGGACTTAACTGATTTAGAAGAAGAAGTATATGATAGTGTTAGTGCGGATGATTTTTAAAAGATAAGATTACTAATTGTATGGAGCCAGATGTTGGCGAAGGAGCGAAAGATGTTTCAAGGAAAGCGACTTGTTACTAGGGGAGTAGCAGATACTATACCACCAGAGGTACAGATGTTTTTATGGTCACTGCTTGATAGCTTAATAGCAAAGCGAACAGTAGAAGTGGACTATATTCAAGTATTTGAACTTGTGGGGGCAGACGGTCAGCAGATGATTATACACCGTCAGGAAATGCCAGATTATCAGGTAGTATATCAGTTTGATAATGTTGTTAATTCGCTAAATAGCAAGCTTTATGTGATTGATGATTCTACGTATGTTACGATGCTGTTGTATCAGGAATATTAAAAAAGTAGCCAGCCTTGTATAAGGCTGGCAATTAATTTTTAGGAGAGTGTGTTGATATGAAAAATATGAGAGAATTGCTGGCAGGTTGTCTGCGTGAAAGTGCGCATGGATATGTTGTTGATGCACTAATTGAAAACTATCCCAGTGTCAGTGAATTAATGAATGCCCGTGAAGATGAAATAAGTATAATCAAAGGTATTGGTGTTGTAAAGGCTAAGCAACTTAAATCGATACTAGAATTTGCTAGAAGAGTACATGCACCAGATGGAAATAAGCGTATCATTATTAGAAGTCCCAAAGATGTATATGAATTAGTGCGTGCTGATATGGAATTTTTACAAGTAGAGCACTTTGATGTGATTGGTTTATCAACTAAGAATCATGTTATTTTCAAAGAGAATATCTCGATTGGCTCATTAAATGCCAGTATTGTACATCCTCGTGAAGCATTTAAGGGATTGATTCGTAGATCATGCGCTGCTTGCATTTTGGTTCATAACCATCCGAGTGGCGAGACTATGCCGAGTAATGAAGATATTTTGTTAACAAAGCAATTGGTCGAATGTGGAAAGATTATTGGCATTGAAGTGCTTGACCATATTATAGTTGGTGCTGATGGTGGTGGTTACGTTAGCCTGAAGGAGCAAGACAAGATGTGATTTATAGATTGAGATACTATTATTAAAAAAATAGATGGATTAATTCCGTCTATTTTTTATCTTGGGTTGCCAGTGCCAAATAAAGATCTCTATAAAATTTATTAAGAGGTACGACATAACTGGCTATTGTTAAAAGTTTTCTGGCTAAAACTACAGGAAGCTTTTTTCCTCGAAATATAATAAATTTCAAAATAATATCCCCCATGTAATTATTCCCATTTATACCTATCATAATATATTATTTTGACAGTAAAAGATATGAGGAAATTTAATTGGGGACAATTTTTATCTTGCGGATTATAGTGGTGTGAAATGAACAAAAATTTTCACTCGTTTTACCAATAGGGTTGTCTTTAACAATGGCACATGCCAAAAATCCAAAAACAACTCTAATGGTATACTTTTTCAATGTGCCGTTAGGCTGTAATCTAATGGCTTATTTTAATGGAGGGATTTGTATGAAAATAGGATATATTCGTGTAAGTACAACAGAACAAAATACGATTCGGCAAGAGGTTTTATTAAAAGAGCTTGGTGTTGATGAACTTTTTATTGATAAAGCCAGTGGTAAAAATACCGATAGACCAGAATTAAAACGGATGCTCACCTATGTTCGGCAGGGAGATACTGTTATTGTTGAATCTATCAGCCGCTTTGCCCGTAATACACGTGACCTGCTTGATCTCATTGCCCAGTTGACTGCCAAACAAGTTGAATTTATTTCTAAGAAAGAAGCCATCGATACAACAACACCGACAGGCAGATTTATGCTGACGATCTTTGGAGCCGTAGCAGAATTGGAACGAGAGTACATCCTGCAACGTCAGAATGAAGGAATAGCTATTGCCAAAGAACAGGGAAAATACAAGGGGCGTAAGCCTATTTGCCACCCGGAATTTGAGAAGGTCGTGACTATATGGAAATCTGGCAACATGACAGCGGTTGAGGCTATGCGGAGGCTAAATATGAAACCTTCTACATTTTATAGGAAGGTAAGGGAATCTAATAGGTAAATTATCTGTATGGATATTTATATTTTATAGATGGAAATAACAGTTATCCCAGTGCTAACACAGCGGGAGAGTACATTGCTAAAATAAGCATAGAATCCCTCAGGAAACAGACGTGTAAAATGAAGGGCGGCCAAAACCGTCCTTTATTTTTTACAATATTTTTTTGTAATTAGCTCCTACAAAGAAATAAAAATATATTTCCTGAGGAGTTGAGAGTATGAATGAATTTAAAGTTAGCATCAGCAAAATTTCCAGCAAGAGAGAGTTTAACGACAAGGAAATGAAAATGTTCGATACTTTTATTGCAGATAATGCCGAACTTATTAAAAGCGATAACGTCAGGTCATTTGTAGAAGAAGTTGGTTCAAAAGGCCACGTATTCTGTCCTTCTACATTCAAGGAGGGGCTAAAAAGTAAAGAAACGTTCGAACAGTCGCAGCTATTAACTCTCCATTTTGACAGTAAAGAAACATCATTTAAGAAAATAAAGGACAGAACCGAACAATATGATCTTCCCATACTGTTTGCCTATGATGCTTTTTCCATCGGAAGCCGTAATAAATTTAGCATTGTATTTCTAAAAGACAGTCCGTCTTCTTCATTAAAAGAAGCTGAAGCCACGCAAAACTCCTTGATGATGATGTTTCCAGAAGCTGATAAAAGCTGTAATGATATTTCAAAGGTATATAATGGCGGAAACAAAGTATTGTACTTTGACGAGACCATTTCTGAGGTAAATGTTGATATGTTATTTATGAATATGAGTCTTTATCTGAGAAACCGATATGGAGCCACTAACTACAAACGGAAGATGGTTGAGTTTTCTAAAATAACAGGCGTTGCATTAAATGAAAGAAAACTTCCCGAAATTTCTATAGCTGAGGATTTCACTGAAGGTATTATAGAAAATATAAATGATAAAAACTCACAAAATCCTATTATGATAGATCATGGAAATAGTGAGAAATTATCAAAATTAAAGTATTTAATCAAATTTGAAAATCATGAAGATAAATATAGTGTATCATCGAATCCAAAAAAAACATCTATCCATAAAGCTTACGACTCTGATACTCTAAAATCCCTCAGTTCCAGTTGTAGATTGTATCAGGAATTTGAGTCGGGAAATAAAACATTATCTCAACGAGAACTGCTCGGGGTAGCTACGAATTTAGCTCAGGTAGCATCAGGAGAAACCAAATTCAAAGATACGATCAGTTCAAACTCATATTACTGTGGCAGGAAGGAAAAGTACGACAACTGGAGTTATTATTTCTATTATATCAAAGATAAAGATCCTAGACCGTGTACCAGCTTCTGCTCTTATCATGCTACCTGTCCCCATGGAAGAGATATCCTTTCCACCTCGAAGCCTAAATATCATCAAATTGAGAAAATCGCTAATTGTGATGATCATTGGGTTGGATTAGATGAAGCATGGAAAGATTTTAAAAAGAATTTTCACAGTGCGGTAATGTCGAGTGAAAAGCTATGGCACGTCATCAAATGTCAGACAGCACTTGGCAAAACTCAAGCAATTTTGGAACTACTTAGGGATACTCACCTAAGGGTTTTAATTGCTGTTCCAACCAACAAATTGAAGCGTGAAGAATGTGAACGGGCGAAAGCAATGGGGGTAGACATAATCGTATCACCTTCATTGCATGAACTAAAAGACGATTTGCCTCAAAATGTTTGGGACGATATAGAAAATCTCTACGAGACAGGTAGGTCGCCAATGCCTCGTCTGAACAAGGCTATTGCTGAGGATGATTTAGAATGTGCTAAGTTGTTTAAACAATACAAGCGAGAACTAGATGAATTCAATAACATGGACGGTCATGCTATTACTACTCACCGACGCCTGACAAGCATGGATGTGAGCAAGTTTGATCTTGTCATTATTGATGAAGATTTAATATATAGCACTGTTATTCCTAGCAAAACCACAGTTCCGATTTCTAAACTGAAAAAACTAAAAAAGAAATTGAACACCGGTGATCCGTTGGAGGGGAAAATTGTAAAAATCTTAAAGGACATTAAGAAATCAGAATTTTTCACTCTGCGTGAGATTGATTATGACAGATCATATTCCGGTGTAAAGATGGCAGTCAATATACCGGCGCTATGCGACGCAAAATACTTCTGTTATCGGAAACCCTCAAATTTTGAAAAGGACCTAACAGAAGACTGTGTCAGCTTTATCAACCCTATTAAATTTCAAGAAAACACAAAATATATCATGCTATCAGCAACAGCGGACAAAGACATCTGTGAATATTGTTTTGGTGAGGATAACGTGAAGTTTTATACCTCTAAGGAAGCTAAACTTACAGGTACTTTGTTTCAGTATGGTGGTAAAACAATGAGCCGCTCTTTCATGAGAGACAATCCTGGAATCATTGGTAAAATTAAGAAATGGTCAGGGATTAAGCATACTATTTCTTTTAAGAAGTTGCCTAATCATTACGTGGGTGATCTGCATTTTGGTAATTGTTCTGGTTGCGATATTTTGAAAAACAAAAACATCGATGTTATTGGAACGCCGCATCAGCCAGAGTGGATATATAAGTTATTTTCCTATGCACTTGGATTTGGTATTGATACAAAACTGAAACCCAACACCATTGTTACTCATAATGGATATCGCTTCCGTTTTAACACCTATGTCGATAAGACCCTAAGAGATATACAATTCTACATGATAGAATCAGAATTAGAACAGGCTGTAGGTAGAGCGAGATTGTTAAGATGTGAATGTACTGTTAATTTATTTTCTAATTTCCCGCTTCGACAAGCTACGATAATGAATAATTTTAATTATGATGATAATGAAAGTTGAAATCTGTTTTGTCAGCTTAATCATTTAATTGTGCCGCTTTTTCTCCTTAATTATATTTTTTAATTGAAGAAGTGTTGGATGAAATCATGATTTTTCCTTAACGCAACGAATAAACTGACCATTAAAAATCACTGGGAATGTCAGTCGATGGCTTTATCGCAGATTGTTTCATTAAAAAGCAACCCATCCATAACAATAGTGTAAAAAATAATTACAATCGGAGGGATTAATATATGTATCTAAATTATGTTTTTGAGCTTTCTATGGTGTTGGATAATGAAAAATTCCATAAATTATTAACCAGAGTCTGTAACCAAGCAGAATATTTGAATGACAATAAATATATCGATCATACTTTGTCATCTAAGGGAATAGTTGTGACTTACCAAGATAAGCAATATAAAAAGAAAGTTCAGATTACTATAAATACAAGTGTTATGCTAGCTGGCAGCGAGTTTACTTCGGGCAAATTGATCCATAAGCTGGAGCAACGTGTTCAGGAGTATTTTGGCTTAAAGTATAATCTTAACAATTTCAAATTGAGCAGGATGATTCTTATGGCAGACCTTGATGTTAGCAGCCGAGAGAAAGTATCCGCATACATAAAAGTTTTGCAAAGAATTGGTAAGGTAAAGGGTTTTTCGCCATTAAATTATGATTGTTTGGATGATGACATTGGCTTTTGCTTGGAGGGAAACAGTAACGGTATTCAATTTTTAATTTATGACTTAAAGGGCTTGCTCACAGGTCAATGTAGAAAAAACGGAACCAATCATAAGAAAATGAAATCTATAATAAAAAATTCCGAAGGTTTTTTACGAGCTGAAGTTCGATTAACTCAGCCAAAGACAGTACGAGCGTACACTGATGAAACCGATACTTCCAAGCAATTAACGATTTTATTGGAAAACAGTCGGGAGATATTTTTAGCTACGTTTGTGCATGTAGTCCCTTTTGGTGCCTTTCATAAAAAAGATACGGCTATAGAGATTATCCAAAGAGAAGTAAAAGACATGACGCTTCGACGGCGAATGCTACGGCTGGTGGCACTGGTACCAGAAAAAAAGTCTTTGTTGCTCGCACAAAAAGCATTGAACTATAGACGAATTGATGATGTTATGGAAATCTTCGCTAAGATTAATGTGTCGCCCATTACTATAAGCAAGCGGCATGATGTGAAGCAGTTGAAATGCCTCTACTCCTATCTTGATGCAAATAATGATGATAAGCGACAGGAGGAAAACTCATTGTATTTGTAAGCCCATACAGGGGAGTTAGGTATGCCATATTGGCGAAAAACGTTCGTTGTGAAATGGAGAAGGTACTTTTGGATATTATTTTTAATTTATATTCTTATTGATTGAGGAATAATAAAGCTGGCAGACAGGGAGGCTCTCAGGAGCCTACTGCCTATGCCATGAAAATGGTCAATATTGATATAAAAATATATTTCGGTTATAACCATAAAAACTATTGATTTTTTATGTTGTTTAGAATATATTACTTACAAGGGGGTGGTGAGGATGCTTATAAGACAATCTTATATTGACCAAATCACCCCATTTATTGATATGCCATTAGTTAAGATTCTAACTGGGGTTCGCCGCTGTGGTAAGTCAACCATTATGCTGCTACTCATGGATGAACTTAAAAACAAGGGAATATCTGAAAAGTGTATAGTACGTTTTAACTTTGATACCTTGGAATGGCAGAATAGTGATGCGAAACAAGTATTTGAGATCATCAAAGGTAAACTTGTTCCAAATGAACGTACGTATTTATTTTTGGATGAGATTCAAGAAATAGAACATTGGGAACGGCTAGTCAATACCTTCATGGAGGAAGCTGAATACAATGTTGATGTTTTTGTCACAGGGTCTAATTCTAAAATGATGTCCTCGGAAATATCGACATATTT
>CAXYVG010000129.1:0-8795 GCA_964292325.1 uncultured bacterium
AGATAACGGATAAACTTAATACAGAGTTTTCAGGAGATACACGAAAGCTTGTCTTTTGGTATGATGATAAGGCAGAGTTTGCCGATGATATTGATACATTGGAACTGGTGGGTGCCAAGGTTTATCGCTTGGCACAGGATAACCAGTTTTACACAAAATACTTCTTGGAACGGCTAGATCGTGAGACCAGCTACCTGATTTATGCACCGTTTTCGAAGCCTTCTGTGCGGGATAATTACTTGGAGGACACACTACTATATTCGAAGCAGTTCTTTGCCGACCGTGCGTCTTTACTGACGGTAGATCTGGGCATTGATGAAAAGTATAAGCCAGTGATCCAAAAGTACATCAAATTCTTTGGTGCTAAAGATCGAACACAGAAATTCTATGATTTAGAGATTGAACATTTCACTAGCGAAAGTATTGAAGTGGCTCTCATGAGTGTACTTTGCAAAACCCGTACAGCCTCTTTTGATGAGGTATTGCGTGTAGTTATGACCGAGGGTGATTTTGAGGATAATAAGTTCTTGGTCGAATTTGAAAAGTATGATCTGCTGGGCGCATTCTGGCGGCTTGCTGAGGAACAGTTTGGCTATACAGATGGGAAGCCGACAATCGAAAAACTTGTGGTGACGATGTTCGTTACTTATATCGAGAGATATCTGCAAGGCGAATTGCCTTTAGGCTGGCGGAGCTTTGTATCCTATAAGTCGGGCAATATTATTGCTTTTATGGATAATCTGATGAATAACATTCTCTATCGTGAACGGTATGATGAAATTTCGAATTTTATTGCAGCTAGTCTTAAGGTTGTTACTGCGCTGGAGCACTACGCTCCAGAAGATATCTTAGATTGTGATACCTTTGCAGAAATAGATGGTTTCATTCTGCGGTGGATTACGCAGCGACTGCTAAACGAAGATACGGGAGCTAAACTGAGAAGTCTTGATATTCTCTCTGTTTGTGTAGAACGGTGTAAAAAGCATTTTAGCAGAGCGTATCAAGGGCAGTATCAGATGCTATCCAGTGCCTTTCATATTATTGGTGCAGCCAACTACTCATGTCCAGATGATATGGAGAATATCATTAAGCAATATCAAAATTCAGATTGCTTGCTTGATGGTTACTACCGAAGTTTTTACTATTTTTACGATCAAATTTCTGATACCACTTCCTATGAGAAATTAAGGGATTTGGTTGAGAATGTCTATACGAACGAGTATCTTGCTAAAGTGATGCCACAATGGAATACGGCGCTTGCTTCTGCTAACGTAATGACTGCGCTACCACTACAACGTAATTTCTTTAATCAATATATTCGTAGTAGCAAGGACAAGGTGATTGTTATCATTTCGGATGCCCTTCGTTATGAGACGGGCCTTTCTCTGTGCCAGAACTTGCAGGATGATGCCAAGTGCACTGTCAAGCTGGATGCAATGATGAGCGTCCTACCGTCCTATACAAGACTGGGTATGGCGGCTCTCTTACCGCATAAAACACTGGAAATAACCGATGATTTTAAGGTGCTGACGGATGGTTTACCTTGCGATGATCTAAAACAACGAGAAAATATTTTACAAAGCTACGTGCCAAACAGTCGTTGTGTACAGTTTGACGAGATAAAAATGATGAAGCGAGCGGATCTTCGTCAGATCTTTAATGGTATGGAAGTAGTGTATATTTATCACAATCAGATTGACGCTCGTGGAGATAAGCAAAATACGGAAAATGAAGTGTTCGGTGCCTGTGCAGAGGCTATTGAGGAGATTTATTCTCTGATTAAACGGCTGTCCGTTGATGTCAATACCTATCATTTTGTCGTTACGGCCGATCATGGATTTATCTACAAACGGGATAAGCTCAATGAAAGCGATAAAATTGGTGGAGCTATCCATAAGGGTGCATTCGTCAATCGTCGCTTCATTGTCTCCCATTCTGCTGTGGAAGATGACGGTGTTGCATCCGTATCAATGGGCAGGATACTTGGGAATGATGATACTAAGATGGTATCCTTTCCCGTAAGCTCTCATGTGTTCAAGGTTCCTGGTGGTGGACAAAATTATGTTCACGGCGGTTCTTCACCACAAGAGATGATTGTTCCGATCATTGATATTCGAACAGAAAAATATTATACCGAAACAAAAACGGTTCAGATTGCATTAGTAAGTATGGTGCAGAAAATTACTAACTTGATTGCGAGTCTCGATTTCATTCAATCCGAACCGATCAGTGATGTGGTGAAAGCGACGAGTTATAGGCTGTTCTTTATATCAGAGACGAATGAAAAAATATCGAATGATTGTATTTATATAGCAGATAAAAAAGATATTGATCCACAAAAGAGAATTTTCCGCTTGCGGTTCAATTTTAAGAACAAGCAATATGATAAGACGAAGAAGTATTATCTTGTGGCTTACGATGAAAAGAATGACTTGGAAGTCCTTCGCCATGATGTGGTAATGGATATGGCTTTTGCTAATGACTTCGGATTTAAAGTATAAGGTGGTGATGCTATGAGTGAAGCAGAAGAATTATTGGAGAAACTTCATACTCATTTTGCTGGTAAAATTGTTCGTAAAGATTTAACAAAAAAAATTAAAGAAGGTGCCAATGTTCCCGTATATGTACTAGAATACCTTCTTGGTATGTACTGTTCTTCGAGGAATGAGGATGAAATTGAGGCAGGTATTCAAAACGTAAAGCACATTTTAGCGGAAAATTTTGTGCGGCCTGATGAAGCCCAGAAAATTATTTCAAAGCTGCGAGAACAAGGTAGCTATACTGTTATTGATAAAGTATCCGTTAAGCTGAATTATAAGCATGATGTTTATGAAGCAGAGTTTTCTAATCTTGGTATCAAAAACATTCCGGTGCCCGAGAAGTATCCGTCAGATTTTGAACGGTTGTTATGTGGTGGTATTTGGTGCATTGTTCAGCTTGAATATTTCTATGATGAGGCGAATACAACCGGATGTCCTTTTATTATCAATCGGCTTACGCCCATTCAAATGCCTAATCTGGATTTGAATGAGGTCATTAGTGGTAGAGATGAGTTTACGAAAGATGAGTGGATTGACGTGCTACTTCGTTCGGTCGGCATGGAACCATCAAAATTTTCTGATCGAGTGAAGTGGCTACTACTTGCTAGAATGATACCACTTGTTGAAAATAATTTTAACTTATGTGAGCTAGGACCGCGTGGTACTGGCAAATCACATGTATATAAAGAAATATCGCCCAATAGCATATTGATCTCTGGTGGTCAGACGACGGTTGCCAATCTATTCTACAATATGTCCAATAAAAGTGTTGGGCTAGTGGGTATGTGGGATTGTGTGGCTTTTGATGAAGTGGCTGGTATTACCTTCAAGGACAAAGATGGCATACAGATTATGAAGGATTATATGGCATCGGGATCGTTTGCGAGAGGGAAAGAAGAAAAAAATGCTTCGGCATCGATGGTGTTTGTGGGTAATATCAATCAAAGTGTCGATGTGATGCTCAAAACATCTCATTTATTTGATCCCTTCCCTGAAGCGATGGCCTCAGACAGTGCCTTTTTTGACAGAATCCATTGTTATATTCCTGGTTGGGAAATACCCAAATATAGGCCGCAGTTTTTTACAGATGATTATGGTTTTATTACGGATTATTTAGCTGAATTCATGCGTGAATTGCGTAAAATTTCGTATGCGGATCTATTTGACAAACATTTTAAACTCGGCAATAACCTCAATCAACGAGATGTGATTGCTGTTCGAAAAATGGTCTCTGGTCTTATAAAGCTGATTTATCCTAATGCAAAATGTGATAAGGCAGATATTGAAGAAATTCTTCGTTTTGCTCTGGAAAGTCGTAGACGTGTGAAGGAGCAATTGAAGAAGATCGGTGGTATGGAGTTTTATGATGTCAATTTTTCGTACATCGATAATGAAAGTTTTGCAGAGGAATTTGTGCCCGTCCCTGAGCAAGGTGGAGGTAAACTGATACCAGAAGGACAGCATAAACCAGGGCAAATCTATACTGTCAGTCGTGGAAAATCAGGTATGATAGGTGTTTTTAAGCTTGAAACCGAAATGGTGACTGGATCAGGTAAGTTTGAGCGAACAGGTGTAGGTACTGCACGTGAAGCGAAAGAATCGGTTGATACAGCGTATCGTTATTTAAAGGCCAATGGTAAAAATATCAGCGGTACAATCAGCACGGCAACCAAAGATTATCTCATGCATATTCAAGATTTAAATGGTATTGGCATGACGGATCAATTAGCATTAACGTCCTTTGTGGCTCTATGCTCTGCTGCTATGAATAAGCCCGTGTTGAGTAGCCTTGCGATATTAGGTAATTTGAGTATTGGGGGCAGTATTATTAAGGCTCCGGAACTTGCCAATGTACTACAGGTTTGCCTTGATAGTGGCGCGAAGAAAGTGCTACTGCCTATTACATCCACTGTTGATATGGCAACTGTACCGCCTGAGCTGATGGGAAAATTTCATTTGATATTTTATCAGTCGCCTGAGGATGCTGTGTTTAAGGCATTGGGTGTGGAGTAATTAGAAATGAAGCGAATTTAGAATAATTTATATCAAGAGATAGAGGCTAGCGGACTACAATCCGTTAGCCTCTATTTGTATGAACTTTTACTCCTGAAAGTTTGTACAACAAGACTCAAAGGGCAATTTTGGATTAGTTTTAGTGGTGCTTAGCAATATATAACCAAATCTCTGGACGTACCTTTGAGCGAAGGGGATATTAAGAGAATCGAAGCTGCCGTACCGCAAGATGCTGTAGCCGGTGGTTTCTTCCCTGAAATGAAGTAATAAAGTACTTGCATTCATGTCTTTGCTGTGCTATTCTAAATACATAGTTTAATATTGACCTCCAAACCATTGAGGTGAAGATAACGTCGGAAAATGTGCTTACAGAGAGTTGGTGGTGCTGGGAGTCCAACAGTAACAAATCGGCAAATGGATCACTGAGGGTGTTGTGAAATCTCTAAAAATAGGGAAAGTATTCAACGACGTAATACCTGCGTTAAAGGTAGGGAATATGATAGTATTCTACTGAGAGGATAGGATTTTCCTATCAACAAGGGTGGTACCGCAGACGCATAAGCATCTGTCCTTTCTATAAGGATAGGTGTTTTTTTATTTTGCAGAAAGGGATGCCATAATGAATTGTTCAAAATTAGTCACCCTTATCCAGGGACTTAGTCGTTCTTAACTCCCACTTGTAGAAGATGGGAGTCTTAGAGCGACTTGGTCATCAGGTAAATATATAGTGATATATAGTTATTTATTTTGAGGAGGTAAGACAAATGAATGAGAAGAAAAATGGGATGTTCGGTCAGTTTGGTGGTCAATATGTACCCGATATATTGATACCCGCATTAAATGAGTTAACTGTTGCTTATGAGGAATGTAAGAATGATTTGGAGTTTCAGAGAGAGTTAGTGTATTATTTTAAAAACTATGTAGGAAGACCGTCTGCGCTTTATTATGCACAGAATTTTAGTGAACATTTAGGTGGCGCAAAGATCTATTTGAAGCGCGAGGACTTAAATCATACAGGATCGCATAAAATCAATAACGCTATAGGTCAGGCTCTGCTAGCAAAAAAAATGGGTAAAAAATGTTTAATAGCCGAAACGGGTGCCGGTCAACATGGTGTTGCTACTGCTACAGTTGCTGCTCTTTTTGGTATGGAATGTAAGGTTTTCATGGGCGCTGAAGATGTGGAACGTCAGGCACTTAACGTGTTTCGCATGGAAATTTTGGGGGCCGAAGTGGTCACTGTAACAAGTGGTACACAGACGCTTAAAGATGCTGTTGATGAAGCAATTAACTATTGGGTAGAAAACTGCCAAGATACTTTTTATCTTTTGGGATCGGCAGTGGGACCGCATCCTTATCCTAGCATTGTAAGCTATTTTCAACAATCAATAGGGATTGAAGCCCGTCAGCAAATTCTTGAACTGGAAGGCAGGCTGCCAGATAGTGTGATTGCTTGTGTAGGAGGCGGTAGCAATGCTATTGGGATATTTCAAGGATTTATAAATGATGAACATGTTAAAATATATGGTGCTGAGGCAGCTGGAAAGGGAATTGACACTGAGCAACACGCAGCAACATTGACATTGGGAAAAGTAGGTATTCTACATGGGTTTAAAAGTTATGTACTGCAAGATGAGAAGAATGAAGTTCTTCCTGTCTATTCGATTTCTGCAGGACTTGATTACCCTGGTGTTGGACCAGAACATGCCTATTTAAGAGATAGCGGACGAGTGGAATATGTAGCGATTACCGATAAGCAGGCTGTTGACGCATTTTATTTATTGTCGAGGACTGAAGGGATCATTCCAGCTATCGAAAGTTCTCATGCGCTAGCTCATGCGATTGAAATCGCACCTACATTACCGAAAGAACATATTATGATTGTCAATTTATCGGGACGAGGCGATAAAGATGTCCAACAAATTGCCGCATTGAATGCACGGTGAAAATATAATAAAACTCATTATACATTTGTTTGATTACTAATATTATTAAGATGGCAAACATGTGTACTAGTGTGGGACATAATTTTAAGCCACTACTAAGCACTAATATGAAGTGCTTAGTAGTGGCTTTTGTGGTGTTTGGGAATCAAGGTTGGTTTATGGGGCAATATATTCAGCACTTTTTATATTCTGTTTTTGTTCATCCGTACTTTTTGTTTTTACATCGTTGGCTGAAATAATAGCACCTTCTACTTTTTCAACAGTATTATCAAAGGATTCTTCTGCTGATTTATGGACTTTATCCTGTTCAGTCATTCTTGATACACCTCCTGATAAAAGTATGTACAGATTTTTAAAAACTAAACATTTTTTATACCAACGTAAACCAAAAAAACAGCGGTAAAAACAGCGGGACAGGGTTTATGTTTTTGAAATAACAAACCTGTCCCGCTGTTTTCCGCTCTTTTCGGCCAAATTATTGAGGAGCCGAATGATGGGAAACTTACTACGAATCATTCACTATTTTTATTAATCATCATCACCATCGCCGCCAATAAAGCTCCCTAGGCCGCCAAGTAGGGTTCCGCCTAACACAGATTTACCTAATACGCTTCCTTCTTCTCTAGAACCGCCTTGTCTTGGTGCAGCGGCCAGCATGCGGCCTGCTAATCGAGAGAATGGAAGAGACTGTAGCCATATCTTGCCTGGGCCCTGTAAAGTAGCAAAAAATAACCCTTCGCCACCGAATAAGGCAGTTTTAATATTACCGGCTTGTTGGATATCAAATTGTACACTAGGCTCAAAGGCTACAATGCAGCCTGTATCCACATGCAGTACTTCACCGGGCTTAAGCTGGCCTTCTACGATAGTTCCTCCAGCATGCATAAATGCCAAACCATCGCCTTCTAGTTTCTGCATAATAAATCCTTCGCCGCCGAATAAGCCAGTCATGATTTTACGCTGAAAATAGATACCAACAGAAACGCCTTTGGCAGCACACAGGAAACTATCTTTTTGACAAATAATTGTACCCCCCACTTGAGGCAGAGAGACAGGAATAATATTCCCTGGAAAAGGAGCGGCAAAAGCTGCTTTGGCTTTATCATGACCGTTATTCATAAAGACGGTCATAAATAAGTTTTCTCCAGTCAGCAAGCGTTTGCCAGCTCCCATTAATTTTCCCAAAAAACCTTCTTGGTTGCTTTTTACTGAGCCATCACCAAAAATGGTATTCATATCTATTATACTATCTTTGTACATCATGGCCCCGGCTTCTGCAATAACACTTTCTCCCGGATCAAGCTCTACTTCTACAAACTGCATTTCAGCACCAACAATCGTATAATCAATTTCATCAGCGTTCCGGTTGTTAATATCCCAGCTCATATTTGTACACCTCATTATCATTTATTCTTAAAAAAATAATACCATAATTTATCAATTTTAGATAGTAAGATATAACAGATTAAAAAACAGCGGGACAGGTTTTATGTTTTTGAAACAACAAACCTGTCCCGCTGTTTTCTTGGTATTCTTCTACACTGCTGGATAGAAGTTGTACATACGATTCGGTACGGATCGCCTCCACCATTCAAATCCAGATTACTTATGAAGCCACGAATTTCGTGGCTTTTTTGCTATGTGTGGTTTTAAAATGTCTTAGGTAGCTCCATCAGCTAAAACCAGAATTCTTCTAGCGGTAGGGAGAAAACGTCAAAAAATACTTTTTGATAAAAAATAGAGGGAGAAAGTATTCGATAACGAAATAGCTAAAGGAGACATGGAAAGGGGGCTTTTTTCTAAATTTATTACAAGGAATAGGGTAGTCAAGTTATAAAATTAATAATAATAATGTCGCTTGAGGTGTTGATAATGTTTAAAAAATCAAAGGTAACTACACTAGCAGAGCGAGAACTTGATCCAGAACATTTGCAAGATAAATTATCTCGTCTTGATATCTTGGGAAAAGCCAATGATGGTAGTTTGCTTAATATCGAAGTACAAGTTGTTAATGAACGTGATATTGATAAACGTACCTTATACTATTGGGCTAAACTGTATCAAGGTCAATTACAAAGCGGTCAAACTTATAAAGAACTTTGTCGTACCGTGACCATCAATGTGTTAGCATTTTCATTTTTACCAGATATCCAAAATCATCATAGTACTTTTGCGTTGTATGATATCAAAACAAGTTATCGCTTGAATCGTGATATAGAAGTTCATTTTTTAGAACTACCTAAATGGAAATCGCTACATGTCAAACCACAAACACGGTTAGAAAAATGGTTAGCAT
>CAXYVG010000130.1:0-8548 GCA_964292325.1 uncultured bacterium
TGAAGTAAATAAAGTGTATGCTCAGTATTTCCAAAAGGAACCACCAGCTCGTGCTTGTGTACAAGTTGCTAGGTTACCGCGAGATGTTGGTGTCGAAATTGAATTAATTGCAGCGTATTGATAAGAAAAAAACTTGGTTTCGACCAAGTCATTAGACGCAGGTAGAAGCCTTAGTTGTTCTTACTTGGAACCCTAGAAAGTGTTATACTTTCTGATTCTGTACAATTTCTTATAGTAAAGGGCCTCACATTAGTGAGGCTCTTTACTATAAGAATAGATTCTCAGATCATTTAACGGATGAGGTAGTATGCTCTTTTGACCGACCACACCAAATAAATACAATACTACCAATGATCATAATGGATAGGCTGGTTAGTTGTGCTGATTTTAAGCCAAATAGTAAAGTTCCATAATCACCACGCAAGTATTCCAAACCAAAACGTGCTAGTGAGTATAATATAGTGTATAAAATAAATGCCTGTCCTTTTGCATGATTGGTGGTACGAAACAGCAATAACAAAACGAAAATAATAATATCAATCTGACCCTCCCAGATTTCTGCAGGCCAAAGAGGTTGATTGCCATAGACTTGGTAGGCGAGTGTTGTTGAGGGATAGAGAATACCAAAAGAACCACCTGTCGGATGGCCGAAGGCATCACCATTCAATAAATTGGCCATTCGACCAATGGACTGACCCAGAATCATTGCCGGGCAAATTATATCAGCAAAAGCCCAAGTATCAATGTTATGGCGTTTTGTATAGATCCATCCAGCGATTACGCCAAAAACAATACCACCTTGAATAGCCATTCCTCCTTGCCAAACAAAGGGGATTTCTAGTAAGTGATGCTGATAATATTCCCAGTCAAAAAAGAAAACATCCCATAATCGTCCACCAATAATACCTGCCAAGCCACCATAAATTCCTATATCGGGTATATGTTTATGCCAGCGCCCATCTTGTTTTGCTAGAAAATAGGCAGTACATGTAGCTAAAATAATACTTAAACTTAGGATTAGGCCATAAGAACGAATCGGAAAATCACCGATAAAAAAAAGATATTGGTGCATAAATCAATGCCTCCTTGCTTATTGTTAAGTCTATGAAGTGATCATTCTATTATAGCAAAATATAGCTAGTTGACAAATCGAAAGTGATAGTTTATTTTTTAAAAAAAAAGGAGGAGTTTGTATTTTTATAGCGAAGAACTACCTATTATACAATTCTGATAATAGGAGGAATTTATGATGAATACAAGAACGTTGATTATGACCATTGGAATGATGTTGGCGGTTATAAGTTTTATATATACTCCTTTAGCAAGTGCGGATGTAGATCAGTCATCGACGTCTGAAACGGGTATCAGGGTGGGGAAATATTTATCAGAAATTACTCTTGAAGATTTAAATGGTTCACAAGTTACAGTTGGCCAATCGGGTAAAATCACTGTGATTAACTTTTGGGCGACATGGTGTCCTCCTTGTCGTGATGAAATGCCAGAATTAAATATATTTGCACAAAGCAATCAACAAAACGTCGATTTCTATGCTGTGAATTTGCAGGAAAGCAATGAAAAGGTAAGTGAATTTATGAATCAGAATGGTTATAGTATGCCCATCTTGTTAGATACAAATGGAGTAGTTGCAAAGAAATTTCAAATCACTGCGATCCCTACTACCATTATTGTAAATAAACATGGGATGATAAAATATCGCAAATCAGGTGCTATGACAAGTAATGAGTTAGAAGGTATAATAAACAGTTTATAGGTGACGATATGGATCATGTTACATTACTGACTGCCTTTATAGCAGGAGGCGTTTCATTTGTATCGCCTTGCGTGTTACCTCTTTTGCCAACTTATACAGCTTTTCTGGCGGGGACAAGTAGCAAGTCGATTGATGGAATCACCAACCGATGGGAATTGTTAATAAATGCTTTATGCTTTTTGAGTGGATTTACGATTGTTTTTGTAGTAATGGGGGCTACTGCATCTTATTTTGGACAGGTTTTTTTTGATTATCAGCAAATGATCCGTCAATTTGGTGCCGTTTTTATGGTATTCATGGGAATACATTTATTAGGATTATTAAAGATAACAATTCTTCAGCGTGAATATCGTCCATTATTCGTTAACACTTTGCGTGGACCGATAGGTGCTTTTATTTTAGGAATAACTTTTACCGCTGGTTGGACCCCTTGTACCGGTCCGATCTTATCATCGATATTACTCTATGCTAGTACAACGGAAACTCTCCAGCAGGGGGCCTTTTTATTATTTATATATTCGATGGGGTTTTGTGTCCCCTTCTTGTTTATGGCCTTGCTATTAAATAAATATTTACATAAAATGAAAAAAATATACAAATGGCTACCGTTGGTGCAACAGTTATCAGGAGTTGTATTAATCATCACGGGAATCATTCTATATTTTGATCTAATGCAAAAAATGCTGGGATATATCTGGCAATAAAACAATATAGTAAGTAAAAAAATCCTGGTTTGTCCCTTGAATTTTTGTGGACAAACCAGGATTTTGTGTTTTAGTAATTTAAAAAGGCGTAAATGAAAAAATTTGAGCATTTAAGCTAGTATATAATACTTTTTTCTTTCGCTTTTTGGTTATTGGAGTATATCTTGAATAATTAACAAGTAATTCAAGGGAGACTTTTGGGTAGCTAGTTCCATCTAGTTTTTTTATATCTTCCTTCTCCATCCATTCTTCAATATCGGATAGCGTGAATTGCGTCGGTAATTTTTCAACTTCGACTGCTAATTTCATATCTTCAATTAGAGCGGAGTCACACATATTGATTGATTCATCTGTCATTGTATCATTCTCCTTTAGATTAATAATGAATAAGAATATCCCCATCTTTGAATATTTCGATATCCGTATAGCTATCTACGATCTTTTTAGCGGTATTACTGTTTACGGTAGCTATATCAGCAGAACCATAAATGATATCGTGATAGTGGTCAAATATCCCAGGGTTATTAATTGCCATATAGGAATAAGCACCATCTTTGTAGCCGGTAGGTGCTAGTTTGATTCCTTGTTTCTTTAACCATAAGACCATTTCATCATGACTGCGTAAGCCTTTTGTCAGATGGAGGATAGCATGGCGATCAGTACCTACATGTCCAACCCTAAAATGATCTAAGCATTCTTGGCAAATTCCTTTATCACCAATCAACGGTACTGCGACTGGTTTGTCTTCATAACAATAAAAGCAGGTACCGTTATGACTACGACGCCACTTATAAATATCTTCATAGCTTTTTTTCTTGCGAAATAACATGAATGATTCTCCCTACCCTATTTTGCTAATACTATCTATAGTATACCTATTTTGTGCTAACTTGTATACTTTTGACAACGATAGTATGTGAATTTTGATAAAAAGGGTTGAGTAAAGCGGTACTTTTCAGTATGATAGATAGTATATGAAAAAATAAGAATGAGGAGGATAATTATTTGTTAATACCGTGGGAAGTTTTATGCGAAAATAGTGCCCAATCAGAATCATTTTCAGAAAAATTAGTAGAAATTGCAGCAGCGGATCCTCTTATATTGAGTGAAGTGATGCGAGGTGTATTACATAAGGAGCCTTGTATTCAAATACAGGCAGCCGATGTGGTAGAAAAGGTGAGTGATCGCAGACCCGCATTTTTAATGCCGTATAAGCGAGTCATTTTAGAACAGTTAATTAATATTGAACTCGTAGATGTACGATTACAAGTAGCACTATTTTTAGGGCGTGTACTTTGGGATGAGTGGGAAATGAAGCAGGTTGTTACCTTACTGGAAAAATGGATTGAGATGCAGGAAACGGAAGCAATTGTTATAAATTCGTTGCAATCGTTACATACCCTTGCGACGCAAAAAACATGGATTCGCCCTCATTTATTAGAACAATTAGAAAAAATTAAAGAACATGCTAGTGTATCTGTGCAAAAAATTGCTGCAGAATTACAAGTGTAATAGACATTCTGTAGATTAACGATATGATGTTTGTTATATGATGTTTGAGGGAGGTAAAATTGAGCAATTCTTTTAAGAAAAAAGTAGGTTTTTGGACGATGATTCTTTGGGGATGGGGAATCTCTATAGGGCTTGCCTCTCCAGAACTACCAGATATGGCGATATCCAAAGAATTTATACAAAATACAACGGTATTCGATCTGACTATTATGGGATCACCTATTGCGACTAAAGAACAATGTGTTAATTATCTTCTTCGCCATAATCCGTTGCCGCAGATTAGTACGACACCGAAAGAATTGGTAGATTATTATTATCAAGAGGGGGGACTCGAAGGAATTCGCCCTGATGTAGCTTTTGCCCAAGCACTGCATGAAACTGGCAATTTTCGTTATGGCGGGGATGTAATTAGTTTGCAAAATAATTACTGTGGCTTAGGAACCACTGGCAATGGCGTTAAGGGGGCTTGGTTTCCATCTGCTGAAATTGGTGTGCGAGCACAAATTCAGCATCTCTTAGCCTATACAACGGTGCGTCCACCAACATTAGCAATTGTTGATCCTCGTTATGAATTGGTGAAAAAGACCGATAAATTTGGACAGTCTTATACATGGACAGAATTAAATGGAAAATGGGCTGTACCTGGTAGAAATTATGGACAAATGATATTGAAAATACATGAAAAAATTATAACCGAGCAATAAGTATATAAGTTGGAGGTTCTTTTATGCGACGTCAAATTTTATCAATACTATTTGCAATCGTATTGATGTGGGGGAATCTTGCTTATGCTAATCCAGTGCAGCCAACAGTGGATGCTGAGGCGGCAGTCTTATTAGTGCCAAGTAATCAAAAAGTACTATTTGAGAAGAAAGCATATGATATTATGTATCCGGCTAGTACCACGAAGATCATGACACTGATCACAGCTCTAGAAAAAGGCAAGCCGACAAGTATTGTTACAGTCAGTTCTAAGGCTGCAGAATGCGAAGGATCCAGTCTTGATTTAAAGGCTGGCGATAAAATGACTCTTCGTGATGCTATGTATGGTATGATGATGGTATCTGGTAATGATGCCGCTGAGTCCATTGCGGAAAATATTGCTGGTTCCATACGGTCGTTTGCAGATATGATGAATGCAAATGCTGAAAAAATTGGTACGAAAAATACCCATTTTTCGAATCCTCATGGATTGCCTGATCCTTATAATCATTTCACTACCGCGTATGATCTTGCCTTAATTACATCTTATGGCATGAAAAATCCAGAATTTAAAAAAATTGTATCAACGCGAGAGTACAATGTGAATTTTCTAAGTGGCAAACGTCATCATGTTAACAATACGAATAAATTCTTAAAAGCTTATCCTGGTGCGACAGGGATTAAAACAGGCTATACAGATGATGCGGGTGAGTGCCTAGTGGCGTCTGCCAAGCGGAAAGATGTAGAATTAATAGCTGTGATACTCAAGAGTGAGTACCGTGTAGAAGATGCGAGCAAACTTCTTGATTATGGATTTAAACAATTAGGGTTATGAGTGCTAGCCCAAAAAGGGATTTTACAAAAAGATGGCTTACCTTCTTAGATGCAGGTAAGCCATTTTTCTAACAGTATTTGCAGGTATCTCTTAGTGCTTTACCATATTGGAAGTGGTGGAAAAGGAAGGATCTTTTTCTAACGCTAGCTTATATATTCGTTTCGCAGCGTACATTTCGGTATCAGCTTTCTTAATCAGAGTATTAACAGAAACTGGATTTACAGGATCGTATTCCGCGAAACCATGGCTGACACTGATGGTATAGTTATTATTTTGGGTAACATTATAGGAAGCAATGTCGTCTTCGATTTTTTGCCATAGATCGGTGGCTTGTTGTAAAGTGAAATTTGGCAATATAAGTATAAACTCATCGCCACCGAATCGACAAACAACTTCGGAATGGCTTAGCTCTTTTAATAATAACTGACTTGTATCTCGAATCAATTTATCTCCTTCATGGTGACCGTAAGTATCATTTATCATTTTTAGATGATTTACATCGACAAAAATAATGGTTACTTTCGTAGTATTTTTATAAGCCGCATCAATTTGCTGTTGTAAAAAAGCGATACCAGTTCCACGATTTAAGATTCCAGTTAAATAATCAGGTGTTTTCAAAATGGTTAATTCTTCTTTCGCTTTTTTGCGTTGGAGCATAGAGACTAGACTTATGATAACCACTAGAATTGCTAAGAAATAGAGGAAATATCTTTCATAATTTGAAGTAGGTGCGTTGATGATAATGCTGTCATCAGGCAGAAGTTTTTGATCAATATTATATTTAGTTAAATATTTATAATCAAACATATACTTATTGGGGCTTTGTTTCACGACGGGGATATCTTGTGGTTTTTCGCCATTGAGTATGCGTAATAACATGGAAGCTGCTTGTTCACCCTGATAATAAGCACTCGAAAGCATGCCGCCGATAATACCGCGTTCCATATAAAAATCCCATATGGAATAAATAGGGACAGTAGATTTTTCAGCAATGATACGGATAGTTTCCTCATAAGAAAAAATATTATTAGATTTATCTTTATTGAAACTCATTAACAAAATAATCGTATCATTTGGTAATTTAGCCACACGGTCTTGTATTTCTGACATATTCATATCATCATAAAATATAAAATTAGTGGAAGGAAATTTGGGTATCACATCATTGACTAATTTTCGATTCGCATCCCCTGTGACACTGTTATCATTAATCACGACAATGTTTTTCACTTTTGGTTGTATTTTTAATGCAACTTCGATGGTCTTTTCTATATCAATTAATTCTACGAGACCTGTAATCAAAGGATGATCAATCAGGTCACTGTCTTGGAAATAATTGACGCCGCAAAAGACAGCAGGAACATTGGGAAAAATTTCCCGGCCGTATTTTAGTATGAAGCTATAGGCATCATCATCAGAGACAATAATAGCATCAAAATGTCTGCTTTGATATTTATATTTATAAATTTCATATAATTTTTGGATATATTCTGGTCCTGTATTTTGTTTCGTATCCATAAATTCATAATAGAGATCAACATTTGTATTTTCATTTAAAAGAGATTTGATACCAGTAATGAGACTATCTGTCCAGGTCATGCCACTCTGGTAGGAATTGAGTACCAAGATTTGCTTTTTACCAGAATAGGTATCATTAATAATGATGCTTTCTGGTGGTAGATCCGAAGGTTTGATATTAAAGTGTTTCATTTGCGTGCGATCAAACATATAATGGTTGGGACTGTTTTTCACAATGGGAATTGTAGAGGGAGGAGCTCCCTGCAAAATTTTTTGGGCAAGCTGAGCGGCAAGTTCTCCTTGGTAGTAGCCGCTAGACAACATACCTCCAACAAGTCCATTGCCTAAAGAAAAGTCCCATACACCGTAAATTGGCACAGTGCTATTGGCTACAATTTGAGAAATACTTTCTTCATAGGAAAATTTATTTCCTGATATATCTTGGAAAAAAATTAAAAATAGCACTATACTATCAGGAGGTAAATTGGCAACTTTCTCCTTGATTTCATCCATACTATACTCTTCTAAAGATATGAAATTGACTCGGTCTTGAAATTGAGGGATTGTTTCTTGTAATGTTTTTTCAATAGAAGCTCCAGTCATGGTATTGTCGTTAATGACATAAATATTTTTAGTATTAGGATGTAATTTTAGGGCAATATCTAAGGTGGATTTAATATCTTGTCCTTCTACGACACCGGTAAATAGATCTCGCCCAGCGAGCATGGAGTCATCAAAATAATTGACGCCACAAAACACGACAGGAGTATTGGGGAAGAGTTGATCATGATATTGTAATAAAAAGGAAAAGGCGGGATCGTCAGAAGCAATGATGACATCAAATTTTTTATTTTGAAATTTATATTTATAAATTTCAAAAAGTTGTTGAATATAGTTATTGCCAGAGATTCTGTGAGTATCCATATATTCAACTTGCATATCAACGTTTTGGGAGTTTGGCGCAAGCACAGAAGTAATGCCTTCTACAATATTATCACTCCATTTATAATCCTTATGATAGGAATTTAAAACTAAGACTGATTTTTTTGTAAGACCCTGTGCCACAAGAGGGGGCATTGTACCACCAATTAGGATTATGACTAGCAATAAGAAACAAATACATTTTTGTAGATAATATTTCATCACTATAATTCTTAAATCTCCTTTAATGTTTCTAATTATACGAGGTATTATTTTTACAGTGAATTTAATTTTTTTATATTATTCTATAAACTTTCGACATTTTCAAATAATTTCCTGCATGAACTTTATGAATATCGATATCGTATTTGTCGAGACATAGTTATGATATTTTGCGAGATGGTGCACGTGAGAAGATGGTGTTGAAAATTATTTAGAATGTTGTAGTGCGTTCTTGTGTGCTTTGCATAAGTAAGGAAACTTGATGTTGTTAGAAATGCATATAGACAGCATGTAATAGTTCTGATACAATCCCGTCTTTGACACTTAAGAGAATAAAAAAAGCCAGAACCCCTTTATTTATAA
>CAXYVG010000131.1:0-8472 GCA_964292325.1 uncultured bacterium
GTTTCTGTAATGTGCACTGGGAAGCGAACCTCATCTATTTTGCATCCAAGATACCTTGCTACATCCAAATATCTCTCCACTACATGGTCCTGTTCATGCTCACCGCAAATACGCTTCCCTACTAAGTGGCTTTGTTCTCTTGCGTTACAATACACTAGGCGCGTTGGTGCACCGCTTAAGTAAGAGATGATCGCACTTTTGAATAATCCTTGAAGATCAATAGCTAGATCAAAGTGATATGACTTAAGCACTTTGGCAAATTTATAACCATTGATCAATGCACCCGCTATCGATTTGAACTTTGGTTTATCAAAAACTATAATTTCATCAATATCAGGATTATTGGTTAACAGGTCATAGGCAGGTTTTTCTACGACCCAAGTAATACGTGCATCCGGGTACTGCTTTTTAAGAACATGAGCCACGGGCAAAGCATGTATGACATCACCAATGGCGCTCAATTTGACAATTAATATATTTTTGTATGTCATACCATTACCTCAAATAAAAAATTTAAAACCTGTAGGCTTATTTCTGCATCTTTTTAATCATATTGGTGGTTGACCGACCTGGAACCTCTGGAATCAATACGGTTTTACCACCGTATTGCTCTGCAATGGCAGCTTCCGGTAAATCTTTGACATTGTAGTCGCCACCTTTGACATAGATCGTTGGTTTAATCGCAGTGACTAAGTCTTCCGCAGTCGGTTCGTCAAAGATCACCACATAATCAACAGCAGAAAGAGCCGATATCACTTCGGCTCTATCCTCTTGCTGATTGATTGGCCGCGTAGGTCCTTTGATAGCACTTACGGACTGGTCACTATTTAGGCCAAGAATAAGGCAATCCCCTAATTCTTTCGCCGCCTGTAAATAGCGAACATGACCTGCATGCAGAATGTCAAAACAGCCGTTGGTAAACACTACTGTTTTACCATCGGCTTTTAGTTGCTTTGCTATACTCTCTATTTCATGATATTGCATTGTTTTCATATTGCACCTACTTTAAAAACTTTCTCTGCGCCTCGCTCTTATTTACTCGCAAAATGTTCAGTTATTGCTTGGCAAAGTTCACCAGGTGTAGTCGTTGCTGTACCTGGTTTCTTTACGACAATACCAGCAGCAAAGTTCGATAAGCGGGCCGCATGTTCATAAGAGGCACCAGCTGCTAGTGCTAAGATCATCGTAGACACAACAGTATCCCCAGCACCTGTTACATCATACACTTCGCTTTTATTAATAACAGGAATATGAGTAAACTTTCCTGCCTTTTCAAATAGTCCCATCCCATCTGGTCCGAGGGTGATGAGTACTGCCTGGGCATCTAGTTTTCCTAGAATGAATTTTCCCGCACGCAGTAATGTAGCACGGTCGTTGATCTCATACCCTACCGCAGCTGCCGCCTCTGATTCATTCTGCTTTACAACAGTAACTCCATTATATTCCATTATATTATACCTTGAATCGACAATGCAAGGTATATGTTTGTTCTGGCAAGCATCTATCACACTGGCTATAATGTTTGGCGTTGCCGTAGTACTACCATAATCACTAATCACTACACCATCCATCTGGGCAATATGTTGCATGATATAATCCTGGATAGCCTGCTCAACTTGTGCATCTAGGGCCCTTTTATTTTCTTTATCGATGCGCACGACCTGCTGACGTACTGTCGCTTGTCCACCTGCCATGACTCTCGTTTTGGTAATGGTAGGGCGATTGTGATCAACAATCAATCCTTCTGTCTGCGCTGTTTTACTTTGCAAAATTCGCGCTAGTTCTTCTCCGGCATTGTCATTGCCCACAACACCAACTGTATATACACTACCTGTTAAGGTGGCAATATTGTGGACTGCATTGGCAGCGCCACCTGGTACCACCTTTTCGGCAGTATGCTCCAATATTAGTACAGGTGCTTCCCGAGAGATCCGTGATATTTTCCCTTCTAAATATACATCCGCAACCATGTCGCCAATGACCATAATCTTACGATTGTTCATTTGTTTGATCATCTGTAATAAGGTCGTCTGTAACAAATCATTCTCTCCTTCTTACCAACGTTTTATACTAAAATCCACATTTACGCTGTGGCGTTTTGCTCGGTACGTAATGGCAGCTTGCCAGCAATGTAAATCCCGATACCAAGTATAATCCTGATCATAGATTCTTTTTGCATCTAAATCATATCTATATCGTACACCAATCGAATTCATCCGGTCGATTTTATATTTGAAACCCAAATCCGCTTCCTTTGCGATATCAGGCGCACTATAGTTAAATAGGCGGTTATTGTTCGTTGTAGAATGATATTCGGCAGTGGTCTCAAAGCGGGAAGACCATTGTTTCGTTAATACGCCATCAAATTTAAGAACATTTCTGCTGGAATGATCATAACTCTCTTGAATATTTTCTATTCCTGTACCTACTTTTAAAGACAATGTATCACTTAGTTGAATCGGATCATGAGAAAAATACAAGGTGTAGGCTTGATGCCAACTGGTTTTTACCCCATCATTCCACTTACCATAAATTGCATTAAAAGTATAATGGATTGGCAATGTACCTAGCGGTTTGCTATAAAGGTCCAGTTTAAGTTCTGGCTCTTTTTTGATCCAGTGGCCATCACCATCTCGATAACGCCCTTCCATTAAATTAAGGGAATAGTTTTTTTCTCTATCAATTAAACCATATTCAGGCTTAAATCCAGCCTTTGAATAGTAGCTAAGATTAGTATACGCCGCAACATGATCACTAATTGGGAATTCGAGATATTGACTAATATAAGCCCCATCGGCTTTATAATAACCAACTCGCGGAAAAGGATTTTCGCTTTTATCTTTTTGTAAAGAGGTTTGATATGTCCCTAATGAAAAAATAACGGTATTTTTTATCCAGAATTTAGCATTATGAGCAATCATCTTATCGCCAGGCCATATTTCTATCTTTTCAGCACTAATATGATAATCTGGCACTTTCGCTGGGCATTCCGTCACTGTACCATCGTGAATCATCATTTTTTCTGGTGCCATTTCAATTGTTTTACCTGATATATGTTCTCTTTCTATCTTACCTGTTACATTATGCATCGAACCAACATGCGTCGTATAATTATAATGCGTCCCTGTACCAGTCAATGTAGATTTTAACTGAAAAAAATCAGCTTTGCCATCAATCCAGATTTCGGTTTGTTTGGTATTGCCACGCATAAAATCAGTCAAAATTTTATCCTTATCTTGTACAACCGATACATTGCCTTGGGCAAATAGGTCTCCCTTCATATCATTAAACGATAATTTTTCCGCTTCAATGACAATCGGAACTTTCGTTTCTACTTTTGGTTTTATTTGATCCTTCTTACTATCAACATCTTTATTTTGTGATTGCTCTGCAGCCTGTCCTGTTAAGGTCATCGTAGACACCAGCATAAATACAGATGCACAATATATTAATTTCTTACTACGCATAGTTTCTCCTATCTAATGTTATAGACTTTTCTCTTACCCATTCTACAATTATACGCCTTTTCCTGCATAATTTCATTGAGTAATATATAGAAAAAACCGTCAATCGACGGTTTTTAACTATTTGATAGATATGTTGTTGGCTTATATACCATACAAAGGAACTGATTCTTTAACCTGAATATACATTTGTGCTCCTACTGGCACATCTACTTCCTTACCATGAACAAAAACTCCACCGACTATACCAATAGGTCCGAGAATCACCATACCTGCAACAGAAGCACCTGCTGCTAGAGCCATAGATTTATTTTCTTCCTTTGCTTTTTCCCCTAATATGGTTTGAATCACCGTACCATCAATTGCCTCAATCGTGTCGAAACTGACTTGTATCTGTGCATCACGACCAAAGTTTCTTGCCCGTTCTACTTTCGTCACAGTTCCAGTACCTTGTGCACCTTTCGGAATGACCAAACTACCATCTGCATAGATATCATCCGCTACCTGAAAGAGTACTACATCTCCCGGACGGCTGGTATGCGTATTCAAAGGCGTTGCAATTTTTATTTTTAGCAAGCTATCTTTCTGGATGGTTACATGCTTCGTGACTACTTTGCCATTGGCATAGGACAGTTTTAATAATTCTTTAAGACGGTCATCAAATGGTCCCGTAGAAGCATTGCCATTAAGTACACGTTCAAGATTATCAATCCGCGCTTTGGCTGGTTGTACGGTGTTCATATGAGTGAGAGCCCATTCCGTAGCATTGATTTTAATTAATAGCGAAGACATGCTATCAAAATTTCCTCGGCAATAGTCATACAGTTTGTCCGCCCGGCTGACTAATGATCCTTTATGCTCTTTTCCCCAGATATCTTTTTCTAATTTACTAATACGTTCTACTAGTGGTCCTGTTTGCTCAGTGCCATCAAAAAACTTCTCGACTATTGCAATCTTTTCTATCACTGCCATATCTGAATTCGGATTAGCAAAAGCCAATCCCATCGTTGAAAACATAAATAAGGTCAGTATCATTACACTTATCATTTTACGCAACATATAGGTCGATCCTCCTCTTACTTTTCATAATAGTATTCGCGGTATAGACAAAAATATCCTGCTATATTTTAGCAGGATATTTAAATTAGCGAGGAAAAATATTACAAAAAAATAAGAAAAAGCCGTTGCCAATTTTGACAACGGCTTTTTCGTGTGTTCTTAGAAGAAGAATTCTACTTGAGCACGGTAGATTTTCTTTGTAATTTCGAAAGTATCAGCAGTTTTTCCGCTCATATAGAAAGTAGAGAATTTAGCATTTTTCATTGGTACGTATTCGTAGCCAACAACAACGCCTTTGAAGTTATCTTCATAGTCGTTAGCTGTATCGAATGTAGCATTAGGTTGGAATTTACGATATCCTACATAAGCATCGCTAGAACCAACTACATTGATATCAGCTACTTTGTATTGAACTTGAGCTAAGTAAGCTTTGTTTAAATCAGTGAACTGATTGCTACTTGTTTTAGCATAAGCAGCTTTGAAGTTAAAATCTTTAGCAAATTGTGTATCAAAACCAATTTCATAAGCCTTAACGTTTTCATCAGCAGCATTAGTTAATTTTTGGTAATTAGCTTTGACATTTGTAACTTTGCTAGTGGCATATGTCATATCAATAGCTTGATATTTCAAATCGTCTCCAAGCATATATGCATTGCTATCGCTATCAGAAGATACTGCTGTTTTACCAACAGTCAACGTAGTTTTTAATGCATTACCAAAAGATACTTGAGCACCTCGAACTTGGCTATCAAAAACTACGCCATATGTAGGTGTATAGCTGAATTTACCAGCTTTCAATGTAGTTCCGCCAATAGGGCCAGTAACGTATAATTGTTTGAACTCATTTTCAGAATTATTATAAGTATGACGTAAGTTTCTATTAAATTCGCTTTCACCCTTAACAGACCACTCATCATTTACTTTGTAGCCGTAAAAGATATCCATGTTAATGTCCTGAGTTGAACTGCTAACATTATCGTATTTGACATTATTATGTCTAATACGAGCAACACCATCGACGGAAACTTTGTCAAGAGCACTTACTCTCTTCTCAACGTTAGTCATACGAACATTAAGACCTTCTAATTCAGTAGCATATTCTTTAGCAAGTTTTTCGATGACAGCTTTTTGGCTAGCATCTGCTTTGTCGGATTTAGCCATAGCTTTTGCTACTACTTGTGCCATTTCATAACGAGTCATTACTTTGTCACCTTGGAATTTGCCATCAGCATAACCGTCAACGATACCAGCTTGTGCTAATTTCGTTACGGAATCATAGGACCAATGTTTTGCAGGAACATCTACGAAAGGGTTAGATGCTGCGAAGGAAGTGCCAGCAATGCCCATTACCATGGCTGCTGCTAGGGAAGCTACAACTGTTTTTTTCATGTTAAAATCTCTCCTTAAGGTTTTTAATTTGAGTGGCAATTATTGACTGTTGACCCTAAGAAGGATGATCCATTGAGTGTCCACGTTTCCTCAATTATATCCTTTTTTAGTAAATCACCATGTCAATTATTACCTCTATAAATATTGTATTCTACATTGCTGATAATATTCCTTCTTTTTGTTATAAAATTATTATTTTTTTGTTATTTTTACTATTTTACTGACAATGCTGCATTATCATCTATGAAGAAAAAAAAACAAACCTAGCATAAGCCAGGTTTGTTATTGTTTCTATGTTTTAGAACATGTAGTTGATTTGAGCTCTAGTGAAAGTTTTGCTTGGAGCATCAACACCAGTTACAGCATCTTTGATGCCAAATTGGTAGTAACCATTAAAAACTACGTTTTTAGCTAACGTGTAGTCTACAAGGAACGCATAAGATTTTATACCATTATTACTAGCATTTACATCAGTATAGTTAATTAAAGTAGATGCACCAGTTAATCCATATGGCAATGCATTTCCTTTCATTTTGTCATACTCAAAGGAAGCACCCCAGCTACCAGGTTTAGAAGCAGCTGCACCTTTATAAGCTACGCGAGCAATAGTAGCAGTAGGGGAAGAACCATCAGCAAGTTTAACGCCAGCAGCACTATTCTTGTAATATTCACCTATTACTTTTACATTGGAATCAAAAGTATAAGCTACGCCACCACCAGCGATTTTGTATGCATTAGCAACAACATGACCATTACCATCACTTGCACCTACATTCACATTTTTGAAGTAATCAGCATTAAATTTAACTTTACCAGCTGTATAAGTTGCTTCCGCATACGCAATATTTTTGATGTATAAATTGTTTTTAATAGTAGAACCAGGATTCACATTTCTTACTTGGCCATAACCAAGCAATAAGCCAAAATTGTCAGCTTTCGTCTTCGTCGTGATCCCTTCGATATCACCAGTAGTTCCAGATAAATAAGTAGTAGGTCCTAAATTCAAAGTATAGCGACCAACAGTTACATCCGTGTTTGAAATCAAACCTTTAGTAGTTAATGCCAAATCAGATAGTCTTTGTTTCCCATCTTGATTGAATTTATCATCAGCAAATACGAAACGAGCATATAAAGAAGTCTTATCATTAATTTGCGAAGTAATGTTCAAACGGAAACGATCTTTAAATTGTTGGCTACCTGCCTGATTTTCAGTATTATTCCAACGAATACGAACATCACCAGTAAATTTAAGATTGGAAGCATTTTTTTCTAAAGCTGCTACACGAACACCCATTGTGTTCAATTCAGTAGCATATTCAGCAGCTAATTTGTCGATAGCAGCTTTTTGTTTTGCGTCAGCTTTGTCGGATTTAGCCATAGCTTTTGCTACGATTTGTGCCATTTCATAACGAGACATTACTTTGTCGCCTTGGAACTTGCCATCAGCATAACCGTCAACGATACCAGCTTGTGCTAATTTAGTTACGGAATCATAGGACCAATGTTTTGCAGGAACGTCTACGAAAGGATTCGCTGCTGCGAAGGAAGTGCCAGCAATGCTCATTACCATTGCTGCTGCTAGGGAAGCTACAACTGTTTTTTTCATGTGAAAATCTCTCCTTAGGTTTTTTTATTATAAGGTCATCATTGCACTATAAGCCTAAGAAGGTTTTATTGTCGAGTATCCATGTTCCCTCATCAATATCACCTTAGTAGTTACTTACACTGTCAATCATTACCTTACTTTTGTTAGTATTCCCCATAAGTTTTATTTCTCCTGCTAAACTTTTTGATTTTTAAAACTTTTTTTATAAAGCAGAAAAAAATATGATATCACTGACTTTTGGCAAAATAGCGTTCGGCTAGAATCACAGCGACATAATCGTCTACCGGTCTTGGTGGTACTTGCATCGTTACAGGAATCAAGCGCTTTAGTCCTGTAGGAGGCTGTTCACGCCAATAGCGCTTACGCGCTTGATCGGTCGAGTGACGTTCGTCAATTAGTTCAATCGTAAAAGGCTGATCGGCTTGCCTACTTTTCTCTAGACGTTGTTTTGCCTCTTGGCTGGACGTGCCATCACCGAGGACGACTTTGTTCACATGATACTCTGCTCGAAGCTGCTCTACTACAGTAGGCAGTGCATTGGTTTCGATAATCTGTTGGCTTAGTACACCAGATTGTTGATCTACTACGGCAAGTCCACACTTTTCTCGCCCGGGATCAATGGCAATAATGATCTGTGACATATCCTACAACTCCTTGCTCATAATACTATTATGTTCTATGCAATGAAATATATTCCTGCAATAAAAAACAAGCATCCACGAGGGATGCTTGCCAAAAATATTTTTTAGTTGCTTAGAATTTTACATTAACCGCTGCAGAAGTACGTGCATTGATGTTATCAAAATCTTGATATTTAACATTTAACGCAGCATTCTTGCCAAGGTTTTTGTCGTATTGGTATTCCATACCTTTGATTGCTGTATCGGTAGGAAGAGCAATCAAATCTCCACCAGAGTATGCATTATAAACGCCTGCGTCTGCATCTCTATGAGT
>CAXYVG010000132.1:0-8378 GCA_964292325.1 uncultured bacterium
AAAAAGAGAAAAAGAGAAAAAGAGAAAAAGAGAAAAAGAGAATTGATTCTCTGTACTTCAATAATATAAAAACATTTCTCCTTTTTACATTCTTGATTTTACAAGCCCTTTCATGAATGGTAAAATGTATTTAGGAGACTTATTACGATTTTAGGAGGTTGGAAATGGAAATACAACGAAAATCAAGGGTTATAATAAATGCTAACCAAAAAGGTGGCGTTGGTAAAACCACTAGTACAACGAGTGAAGCAATTATCGCGTCATTGCCTAATCCAGAATTTAATAACAAGGTATGCCTTATTGATTGGGATATACAAGCAAATGCTACTAGTCTACTTGGAAAAACATTTGACACAAACTTTCCAACCACAATCTATCAAGCCATTGTTAATCAGGATTTGAAATCTGCTATTGTAGAATTAACGCCTAATTTACATATGATTGCTGGCGGAAGAGATATGTCTACTTATGGAGATTTTTTAGAAATGCAATATCCCTATGATAAAAAAGATCCTAACAGTATTGCTGAAACAAAATTTAAAAGAACATTTCACTTTTTCAATCTTCTTAAAAGCATAAAAGATGAATATGATTACATTTGGATTGATGTTGGCCCAAGTACAGATATAAAAGTTGATAATGCTATGGTAGCAGCAGACTATTTTATCATTACTCAGGAAACAAAAACTTATTCTTTTGAAGGTTCCATTGATATCATTCAAGTTTATCTTCAGACCTTAATTGATGATTTTGGTGAATATTTCAAAGGGGAAGTGTTAGGGCTATTACCATTTTTACTGCAGCCTAAAAGAGAGTTACACGAGGAAATTATTAAAAGTACTAAAGAAACGTTTGGAGAAAATTTCACATTTGATACAATTGTAAGCAATCAGAAACGTTTGGAGGATTATCCTGAATATGGTATTTCAGTTGTAGATTATCATGACAGGAAAATATTTGCTTTATTTGCAGATGTTTTTTGTGAAATTGAAGAGCGTATAAAGTTGTTTGAAACAACTGGTGATATTCCTGAAGATTATCGTTATCGCCCAAAGTATTTAAATGGGAACAAGCTAACACCTTTTTCTAGGAATTTAGATTTATCTGCTTACGAATCAAAGGGGGATGAATGAAGTGGCTCTTACTAACCGACAAAGAAAACCCAGACCAACTGTCGAAAATATCGGTGACACATCTCGAGTCCCTACAAATCAGCAAACGCCTTCAGTTCATAAGAAGTATATTAAGAGAGTAGCAAAAACCACGGAAGATGCTAGTATTGATTTTGATAAAGATTACGAAGCAAAACTTCGCAAAACAATTAAAGTTGATCCTGATATTAAAAGTCTTATCGAAATTTTTTCTGATTTTGAAGGGACTAAGGAATATGAAACTTTGAGAAAAATAGCTAAATTTTACTTTGAAAATAATTATGATGAACGCGCTCAAAGAATCATCAGTAGTTTACAAAACAACAAGTTTATTTAAATTGTCAAATAAGAAGGTAAAGATAGATTTCTCTTTTTCTCCTAAAGTTAATACTAAGGATTTTCTCAATATAAGTAAGCATTTACTAGAACAAAGAAAAAAAGAGAGATACATTCAAATGTATACTCATCTTTTTATTGTGAGAATTCTTTATAAGGAATGAAATGAGAAAAAATATATAGTTAACTTTTTAGAGAAGCTTTCACAAGATTACTTAGATGATATCCTTGTGCGTTTGGCTCACCATTCAGCGGAAATTGACAGGAATATCATCTACCATCTCGTTACCTGCTACTGTTTCGATTATCTTAAATGGCGCCTTTCTGACGAGTTTAAAGGCAACTGTTCGTGAGTTTTATGAGATTGAGAATCCTAAACAAGCGTTTGAACGTATGATCAAACGCTTAGTAAATGAGGACTTACTTCCCATTGAAATTATAACAGATATTCATGCGGATTTAACTAATCGGTGGTAGTATGATCGGGGGAAATTCAAAAAGAATGAGAATGCGATTCTCGGAGATTGATTCCAAAACGGCTTCTCCTGCAGAGACACCTTCACTCATAATTCAGCTAATTGATAACCTAAAATACCGTTTAGAGAGTGCAAAATCGGAGGAGGAGAAGCTCGTGGCGATTTTAGATACCCATATCCAAATTGAAACGATTCACCCGTTATCTGACGGTAATGGACGGACAGGGCCATGGTATTCAATTATTCCCTGCTTCAAAATGGATTTCCGCCGTTAGTTATCGAAAAAGAGACTAAAGATGAGTATATCGAGTTCTTAGGGAATCAAGATTTAGATGGTTTCTATAAATTCGCCCTAGAACTACTCGAGAAGGAACAAAAACGGCTATTAGCGTTCCAAAATCAAGAACAAGAACAGATTAAATATGAATAATTTTAAGTGCAGCATCCTTACTCAATCGAAATCTAATAACCTATTTTCAAAATACGATATATACTATACGAGCGAAATAGGAGTTTTACTATGAATGATAAAGGAAATGTTTGAACTTAAATTTTACTTTCGGAAATTAAAGTCACCTTTTACTTCTTACTGAAGCCTAGTTCTATAGGACTCTGGTTATGTTCAAAAAATAAATCTAATATCTTTGATTCAATACTTACTTCCATTCGCCTTTATTTTCGTTAAAAACCCTAATATCCCAATTCCTGTAAATATCTGATGCTTTTTGATAATTGAATTAAATTCCTTGATTAATAAAGTACTTAAGTTTATTTTGAGAGGCGGATTAACTGTTTATGGTAGTATAATTTATATAAATAACGCATTCGTTTACGAAGTTTATTTTATTGGGAGGAACAGATATTGATGAAAAAATATGGACTTTATGCATTTCATTTATTGTTGTTATTGCTGGTTGTTCAAGTGGTTTGGGTGCTTATTTGGAATTATTTCTTTTTCTTGTTTTCCATGGTTGCTCTTTTAATTCCATGGCTTTTATATCCCGAGTATTTTGAAAGGCGCAACTACCAGTATAATTCTTACATTTTATTGCCGCTTACCTTTACCCTCTCAATCGTTTTCTCACGTTTTTTTCATCTGATAGTACTTTACATAGCAAAGCCAGGAATAAACAGAATTACAATTCCTGTTGCCTTACTCTTTTACGCTCTGCCTAGCTTTATCTTTAATGAATACTGGGAAATGAGAAGAGAGTATATAAATAAGCTGAATGCAAGACGGATTTTCATCGACATAGTAATCATCCTCGTTGTTTTGTTGATGGTATATATTTTTTATAATACACTTCCATGGCCAGTTAATTGGGCACCAGAAGAAATACCTTATTTAAAGTCAGGAGAAGCCTACTTTGGAAGGTAAAGGCTATGAGTATTGAGTGGTGCTATTCCTCATTGTAAACACTTGACTGTCTTTTGGTATAATCAGAAAATAAAAAACCTATCAAACCGCATTAGCGAATAAGTTTGATAGGCTTTTTATATGTAAGGATTTTGTAAAAATACTGCTTAAATAATTAAATTATACTTAACTTCCTATTCCCTTGTATTATGATAAATAAAATCTGCAAAGCATTCCGCAGCTACTTTAATATCATATTGATTAGCGTTTGGTCCTAAGGATCCCCATAAACCGATTTCTACTAAATTGGTAACAGTCGAAAAAAGAGCATCAAAAATGTCAGATTTTGTCAGAACTAGGGAATTGGACAAACCTAAATCGACTAAGTAGTTCTCATACCGTTGTTTACTGGTAACAAAAGGATAATATTGAGATAAAACCGTTGATAGCTTCAAGTCTGGTTCATGTTGAAGTCTATTGAGGATAGTATTTCCAATATAAACTGCATCTGCATCAGTTACAATATCAGAATAATTGAAAGTCGAACCTGTTTTTGAACCTAGCAGTTTATAAGCAATATCCCTGATGTCTTCTTCATTGTAGCTTCCATTTTTCTCCATTTCTATTCTTTCCTTAGCTATTTGATCAGCATAAGTAGCAAAGTCTCCACCCCATCCAGTCCAAAATCTTGGAGAATTGACATTTTCAAGAGAATAACCAAGAGTTGTATAAGCTAAATGTGCTAAATCTACCCAACCATTTAGACAATCAATGACCATTGCTGATTCCTCATCGGAACTAATGATAGAAAGAAAATAATTATTTAAACTTGGATTATTTTTTTCAACAAAATCAATAAAACCACCTTCTGACAACAAACCTATTGCACTATCCCAAACAATTCCTGAATACTTGATTCTTCTGAGATAGTCTAGAACAAGGTTGATAGAATAGTAATGGTAGGGTGACGGAACAATCATGCCACCGGTAGACGCTCGATACTCCCTATAATCCATAACTAGAGCTTCCAAATCTTTTATCTTTTCAATGACTGTTTCCATATTCCTATCATTCGACTGATAGTAAGAGTTGACCGCAGGATATAAACCGGAATATACGACCTTATCAATGGCCCAGTCTGCAATTTCGATTTCATCAAACTGATCGAAGTTCCAGTTTTCTGGCATTTTGAACCCTAGATTCCCACTGAAACCAGAGGACATATTGGATACGTAGCTGGTAACGGCATATCCGGAAGAAGTAACCTGGGAACAAACATTGCGGGTGCCGTAAACGCCCACACGGTAGTTCGTTAAGGCTTCGCTAACCCCCTTGAAGTAGGGAAGGATGTATTCCGAAATTTCCCAATCCTGCGCATCATAATCGACCGCAAAATAGATAATAGAATCAACGGGAATTCCAAATTTTTTAGCACTTTCGTTCGCTTTTAGGGCTTGAGAGCGGCCAATAGATTCGCTAAAATCGCTGGTACTTATTCCATTTTCTTGGTAAATCGGGATGAGACTTAAGCCTCCATTTATGATGCGCTGTACTTCACCGTCTCTTAGCACTTTAAAGTCTGTCCCGTTAATGTATCGGCCAACTGCTTGAATCCCCATCGCTTTCAAGGTTCCCAGGCGGGCGTCCGTAATTTCAAATCGGGTATCACAAGCCGTATAAGGACGATTTTTGTCCCCGTAGCTCACCAGAAGAGCCATCCAAGTTGTGACGTCCACTTTGCCAGCCTGCGGCAACGCCATGTCTCTCTGGAATTGTGCAACCGCAGCTGCCGTTTCTTCCGACCAATAACTATTGATCGTTACGTCATACCCATTCGCCAGGAGAGCGAATACGATAATTCTCACGTAGTGTCGTGCGGTTGTCACATCGCCAGGAAGTTGATCCGGCACAGTGATCAAGCTTGCTTTTGTAGCTTCTCCAATAAACCCCGTCGCTTCACTGGCATACATACCCATATTCGCTTGTAGGTAGTAAATGAGCGCACTGCTGAATTGGCGACTGTTCAGGCCATCAGTTGGTAGATACCCTCCGAGAAAGTCATCGGTAAAGAAGTAGCCGTTGATTGCTAAGCCGTTTAAGTACTGCTGCGCTTCCCGAAGTTTTTCTGAACCTCCTGTCCAGGTAGTCACATAAGCATCGGTTGAGAGCAGGGCCTTCCAAAGGTAGCCATCAAAATTTCCGGATGGATTAATGCCAATATCATTTTGCAATTGCTTGACAGCTGCGTCCGTGTCACTATCATATGTGCCCCCAAAAGAATCTTCATCTTCGTTATAACCGGCGCTGTAGCCGTGACACCACAGACCTCCTTCTAGAATTTTGATAATGTTTTCGGAATAGTTCCCAGCATTCGAAAAGCTGATTTTTGGAGCTAGGCTAATCGTAGTTGGCCCGAAGTTACCGGTTACACCGCTGATACCCAATTCATACTGTAAGGCATAGATAAGCGCAGTCACTGTCGTATTATCAGTGATACCATTGGCCTCGAAATCTGATTCAGAGGCGAAAGCCGCAAACTCACTTCGATTGCCATAGGTGGAAAGCAGCCATTCCTGGACTTGTTGTACTTTTAAATCTGCCATTTTATATTCCTTCTTTCATAATTTTTAATTAGATTTATTGTTTAATGAGAGATAAAAATTTTCTGTCCTACTCCAATATGATTACTATCTGAAATCTTATTATCAGAAGCAATCCGTTGGACAGAAGTTCCAAAACGTTGGGCAATGTTAGTTAACGTATCGCCTTCCATTACTGTGTAGTAGTGTTCTTCAGTTTTTCCTCCTGAAGTAGCAACAGTCAACTTTTGATTTGTATAAATGAGATTGGGATTAGCTAACTGGTTCATTGCAACAATTTCCGCAACCGACACGTCGTATTTTTTGGCAATTTCCGATACGGTATCACCTTCCCTCACTACGTGAATAGTAAAATCAGCCTTCTTATCAGAGGAGCTGGTAAGGGCATCCCTGTCCCACTGTATCAACCCGTTTTTTTCGATAAGTTGAATCAGCTTCTCCGCATAATGAAGATCTGTCGCATAACCCGCAACTTGAATAGCTCGAGCTTGCTCTCGATAGTCCAAAAGCCCGATTACATCTGCATAACGCTTGTTTTCTTGAAAGAATTTTCCATGGTCCTTCAAGGAATCCGTATAAGAATCATATTTCCGAAAAAAAGCGGTCACTGTATAGAGATTTCCCTCTTTGTCGTACTCATTAGTGATATAGGCTTTCTTTTCCCCTTTCCATCCCGGATCAGCTTTAATGCCAAAAAGATTGTGGCACTCTTGTGCCAAGCTAGATCTTCCCCAATCACTCTCCAAAATTGCTTGCGATGCAGTAATGGAGGGTAAAATTCCAGAGAAGCGAAAAGTCTGGATTGCTCCCGGATATATAGTGTTTAAAAAAGTCGATGGGTCCATTTTATTTCACCTCCTTATCATTGCTTAACATTTTCTTCAGCTCGTCCAGAGAATCTATCACTTTAGCCATGATTCTTTCTAGACGAACAAGTAAATAGATAGTAATAAAAATGGGAAAACCAACATTGGCAATAAAATCAATCCATGCTTCCACATAAATCCCCTCTCTCATAAATGAACCCCCAAACTAAAGAAATTGGTGCGTTTGTTGGAAATCATATTTAGAAACTACTTGAACACAGGTCAGGACGAGTTCTTGGAACACCTCCTCACGCATTGAAGGGGGAGACTCCTTTCATGTGCTTATAGAAGAGAGGGAGTAGCTCGTTAAGTATGGTATCCGTGTCTTCCTCCTTGAATGCTCTAAGCAGTGTTTCGTTCATTCTTTTCACCCTTCCAGCAGTTGCTGTTTGATTTTCGTCAGAGCTCGTTGCTTAGTCTTTGATACGGCTTGTATAGACACATCCAATTGCTTCCGCACCTCCGTAGCTTGAAGGCCGTCAATGAATAATAGCCACAACACGTGTTGCTGACGCTCTGTCAAAGTGGAAACAGCATTCAGCAATTCCTCGTTTTCCAAAACAGCGCCCCATTGATCTATTTTAAGAGGCTGCAGGGGACTTTGCTGCTGGTCAAGGGTATATTCCCACTTTTCCTCAGAAACTAATTCTTGCGTATTTTGATAGAGTCGTTCCCTCACATGCAGGCTTTTGTATTTTATGTTGGTCTGGATAAGGGAGAGTATCACCGTGTAATTTACAAAATCAGAATAGGCGGAGTTCAGTTTCTCCAATAAAATTGGATCTTTAGTTTGTTGATAAGTATCATGCCAAGCTTGATGGTCTAGTGTTTTCAAGAACTGCCTTTTTAAATTAGGTGTTTTACTTTTCTCTTCTCGTCTCATTCTCATCCTCCTCTATGAGTGGTTACATCTAATAAAAGCGAAAATATGTTCGAAATATCAACCACCTACTCGAAAAATACGAACTTACGTTCTTTTTTTGGCCAAAAAAAAACGTAAGCCTTGATATAATCGCCTTTATTATTTTCAACTTTTATAAAAAACCCTTTAGAATATTTAATAATACTATTTGCTATCTTTATTCTTCACTAGATAACAAGATATTCTATTACTCAATAATGCGAACGCAAGTTCTATAAAGCAAGTATAAATTGACGTTTCAAAAAAATAATAGTTTTTAATTGTTCCACCTCTTCCCTTTTTTAAGTAATTAACAAGTTAAAATTATAGTTTAACCTGCTCCCTTGTTCCATCAAATACAATAGAGTTATAATAACTAACGTAGAAATCAATAACTTAAAATATATTATAAATCTGCCATTGAACAATTTACAGAAGGATTTGTTTGTTATTTCTAAATGAAAGATAATATAGAAAAAATATACATGGGTATTAACAAATTTCAGAAAAATAATAAATACATGAAATTAGATAAAATCATGTATCCGGAACCCTATACCTATAGGGTTCTTTTTTTATGAAGGCTATGAACACACGATTACATGGTAAACTCAAATGAATTCGTGTATAGAAAAGGTGGGAGGTAGGATATGAAGGAAAAAAAGATCTTTACAGTGATCTACTTGTTGTT
>CAXYVG010000133.1:0-8302 GCA_964292325.1 uncultured bacterium
AGAATGCAAAGCTATTCATGTAGTTGGAGGGTTTAGTGTTAATGGTGGGACCGCCATTTCAAGAAAATATTTCTGTAAAAAATGTAGGACGCTTATTCTTAAAGTAGAACCTACATTCGAGCTCTACACGTTAAAACTGGAAGACTCCTAACCGAGTCTTTTTTTTATACAAAAATGTGAGGTGGAATCATGGAGAAGTACACTGAGTGGGTATCTAAAGAAGAAGTTTTAAAAATTGAAGGGTGGGCTCGCGACGGTCTGACCAATGATCAGATAGCAAAAAATATAGGTATAAACCCAGATCCCCTTTATACCTGGATTAAGAAGTATCCCGATATTTCCGAGGCCTTAAAACGCGGTAAGGAAGTTGTGGACCGCATGGTCGAAAACGCTCTGTTTAAGCGCGCTTTAGGCTATGAATATACAGAACGAACCGGCAAAGTAGTTGATAGGGATAAGGATGTCCTCGAAAGTGAGCGTTGGAAATTTGAAAATCGCGATAGTGTGGGATTTTTGGTATCATAAAAGAAAAGGGGGAGTGGAAAATGACAAAAACAGCATTTAGTAAAGCTCAATCCAAAGATAAAAAGATTTCAAAACTGCAATGGGCCGATTTGGTTGAAATACTCAAAGCGAATTATACAGTTAAATCAGAAGGCGATGAAGAAATATTCTTAAAGGTACCAACTCATGAAGAGGCGGATATTGAAGTATTTCTAATAGGGCCTCCTGGAGTAGACACTTTTCATGTAGAATTATGGAATTATCGTTTGCCGAAAAACTACGAGTCATTGCAAGTTGTAAGCTTAAATACCCTTGGACAAGTAATAATGCATATCGATAATATATTGAATACTGTAAAGACCCTAAACAAAATAAAGTAAATTTAGGCCTCGAGAGAGGTCTTTTTTTTGTGGAGAAAGATGGTGATGGAAACTGGCAGGATTAACGTTAAAGCAACAGCGATTCGCGAATGCGACACAAGCGGTTGGGTACAGTCCAAAATATGCAAATACAAACGCAAGCAAATTACTACAAAACACTACAATAAAAAGCCTTTACGATATGGATGTAGCAGCAAAGACAATAGCTTACAACAAGAGCATTTTAATAAAGTAGGCATCCGGCCATAATTGCCGCCTTAAAAAGAACCCAGCTTATAAATCTTAGTCCCTAAAAAGGGCTATTGCATCCATAAAAGGGTGCACACAAAATATGCAACGCTACAACGCGAAATAGATGCAACGCAACGCGCCACCATTGCAAGGGAAAAGCCTTTAAATACAAGGAGACTAAGGGTGATGATGTTGAGAAATATCAAGGTTTCCATGATGGCGAATGATGGTAAATGATGGTATTTCAGACTTTGAAAAATACAAGGGTTGTCTTTGCAAAAACAAGCATAAAAGTTTACCTAAATTTACAAAATAGTTCAGCAGGGTTCAGATAATAGTTCGCTTAAGTTCGCATTGAGGAGCATCCTAACATTTCGAACGCCCTAAAGAGATTGTTTGCCGACATTTGCCGATAAAAAAAGACCTTAAAAAGGGGCTAATGGGCCAAATCCATCCGCTATGGGTCAGAACCCTAACAAAAGTCCATACTATTAAACGGCTCAAATTTACGTTCTAAGCGTTGTTGATAATCGGTAATATAAATTAGTGGTTCTTATCCTGAATCATCCAGAAGGCGCGCATCTATCCCCGCATGGTGGATGATATATGATTTCATAGCCGCCAATTTATCGGGCATGCCGGGGTTGTTGGAAATTCATCAGGCCTACTAAGGGAGAGTCGCGTTTCCCGATGCCCTTGGATGCAATAGAGAATAAAGTTCACTCAGCCGAAAATTCGGCCTTACTCAAAATGGGAATGCAGACCTCCTCAAAAGCGAGGGGATCTAATGCACTGAATTGGTGCATCACCGAAATAGTGGCAAATGTGAGCATAAAAGCCTATATAGACGAGCGTCCCAAAAATAGGGGGAATCTATTAAAACAGATGCATCAGATGCATTTGTATATAAGTAGAAAACTCCTCAAAATTGGGGAGACGTTAAGCTGAGCCGGAAAATCGGCTGAGTTCGCATTTAGCAATCGGCTGATTTTTCAGCCTATCTATTATATCCGGAGGAGTTTGATGATTGAGTTATCATTGCTATCATTCAGAAAGATAAAAGAAGTGAAAGAAAGCGATCATGAAATAATTTTTTTCAGTACAACTCAAAGAAAGTCCCTCGCATTGCCCTCATTGCGATGCCGTCACAAAGCTTTACACGATGGAGCAGAAAGTACATAGGGTTATGGATGTGCCGTGGTAAGCAAGTAGGCCTTTTGTTATTTCGCACACGCTATAGATGCCTTTGATGTGCATCGTGTTTTTGGGAAAGGTTGCCGGATGTGGATGCAAAAAGAAAGATGACAAAAAGGCTAGTTGAGTATATACCTAAAGAGGCGCAGCGCTGCCTAGTTGCCACAACGGCCGAGAAAGTGGGGCTATGCCAGGGGACTATAAGTCAAATGTGCCAGGAGGCTATGACAGAAGCGGGGTACAGCGATTTGATGGAACGGGGAAAAATAATAGGCGGAGAAGATCGGCTCAAAAATGAGCAGAACTAAGCAGATACAAGACCATGAAATTACTAATAAAATGAAAGTTATGTATAAAGGCAAGTTATACAATATTTTTTTAAAATTAATCCTGATTGAGAAAATAAAGATTATATGGTTTAATTTGTTAAAACCATGAATTAACACTTTAAATTAATAGTTTATGATATATAAATAGTGTATAATTCATGACGAAGAGGGGTGATTATGATGGATATATTTGAAAATATATTAACCATTACTGGTATTATTGGTCTTGTTTATGGTTTTGGATCATGGTTGTATTATCATAAAATTAAATTTTATTTAATTGTAAATAAAATCCTATCTTCCAGAAGAGAAATCCAGTTTGATTTAATGACTTCTTTTAAAAAAAATGAGCTGATAGATTTTAAAAATATTGAAAATATTTTAAAAGACAAAGGTTATAAATACTCGAAAAATCAAAATCTCAAAAACAGCAAAATATATAATCTAGGAAGTTTTCTTTTTGAAGTAAAACAAATAGACTCCATTGATGAAGATGATAGGAATGTAATTATCGGAGTAATTAATGCTGCAGTAACATATAAAACAGCAATGAAAATTATTTCAGATTATGAAAAAATAGCAGGGTTAATATTTGAGCAAGAAAATATTGATTCTAAAAAATCTCAATCTTCTCTAACTTTAAAGTATGGTAAGAACAATCCGTTCATGGGTAGAAATTTAGCAAGTTTAGATAAAGAATCTATCAAAAATTTTGCATGCCAAGTTAGTTTTAATGAAATTATCGGAAATGACGATCCGACTACAGAAGATACTGATATATTTATATTCAAGGAGTCAATAAATTATACAACAAATAATTTATCTAACTTAGTTAATGTAGCAAGAATTTGTTTTAATACTTATAAATAAAAAGGAGATATATACTATGCAAGCAATATCAGTCTACGAAATCGGCGGGTTATTTAATTATGATGATATAACACTTGAAAATAAATCTAGAAGCGAAGAAAGAGAATTAAATGGAACTCAAGAAGTGTTCAGAACGGAAATGTTTGTTAATGAAACGAATGGTAATTATGTACGATGTTCTTTTGCATTAGATGAAGAATTTAAAATAAGGGCAAGAGTTTTAAATACTGATGTTACTGCAGTTGTAATAAAAAGTACATATGAAGGGTATTTTAATACAGAAGATGGGACCTTAACATTATTAGCTACTAAGGTAAGTGCAGATAATATCTGTGATTTTGTTTCCAATCAGTTTGGTTTGGACTATAATAAAAAAATATTCAATTTAGAAACAATTATGGATGAAGCTTCAGATGTTAGAAAAACTCAATTTAGAAATGTTAGAATACAAACTTTAAGTGGAAGCTCTTTGAATGGAAGTAGAGTGAATCAAACAGAGTTATACGATTTAATGTATCAGAATGGGGAATTGTCAACTATTGCAGTTACTTACCCAATAAATAATGTTGAGATTAGTTTCTCTGTTTCCACATCTGGTTCAATAGTTATATTTTCTACTATTGAAAATAATGAAATATTAACTTTAATCGAAGAAATATTTTTGTATTAATGCCACCTTCTAAATAATATTATCTTTATGCTATCAATAAGTTTAAATACATGTTATTAGATAGCATTTTCTTATGTTTAAAACTACCTGAAATCCTTGTTAGATCAACACTTGTTATTAATAAAATAACGGTATCTTAAATGGAAGGTAGCGTAAGTATGCATCAAAAAAAGGCCCTCGAAATGAGAAACCCGAAACCGCCGCCTACATACAAAAGCACTCAGAATAGATAAATACAAGTTTAAAATCAACGTAGGCGACGGATTTTTCGGCGCTTTTTTCTTTGACCAGAAATCCATCCTAACATTTCTAACACTCAAAAAGGGAGCATAGTCCGATTTGTCAGGCCCTAAAAAGGGGTAAGGTTACGGCAAGGTATCCGGCACTTTCGGCACCCTAAAAAGAGCAAGATTAGGGCTATGCGCCAAGACATTCAAGACAACCCCATAAAAAGCCAGCATCAATAGTTTTCTTAGTCCTTAAAAAGGGCTAGATTTTGGCTAGGTAGTCGCGCGGAACGTTGGAAAATGTGAGCATACACGGTGTTGAGAAATGTTAAGTTTCAGGATGCAAAAGCATGCTACAGGATGATGAACATCCCTACCCCTAGCAGGGAGCGTCCAACGATAAAAGCCCGGCGGTTAAAAATGTTTCCCCCGCGGATCAGATCCAGAGGAAAGGGGGGTACTTGGGTTGCAAAAGATAACATTCCAGATACGGGGGGTGCATCCAGAGACCTTGCAAAACCTTGCACCAAGGGCACAACGCTTTGCAGCGTAGAGTTCCGGTCTTGAAGCATTTTGCTCAAGTTTAATGATGGTAATTTATGGGAAATTCTACTTTGGGAACTCAGCTGAAAATCTGGTTGAGTTAAAGGGTTCCCAGTTTTGGGGTGACCTCATGAAGTCCTAAAATAGGACTGCAAGGGTTGCATAACATTATGCAGGCCCAGGATGACGGCGCAGTTTTGCGCTGCCATCAACAGGCTCAAAATTGACCGGGTTGAACTATCGGCTGCGTACTCAATTCAGGTACGCCGCTGATGCACCGATGCAGTGCATCAGGTTTGCAGTGTGGCAATCAGATCAGCAACGAAGCCAATAGTAGACTGGTTGGCTGTGCTCAAAATTGAGCCGGGCGCAAAATTGCGTTGGTTAATTCTAAAAGGATGTTCCAGGGGTTGCGGAAAATTACGCAGCCTTAAAGATCGGTCAAAAACTGGATAGATTTTTCTGGCCAAAACTTTAGCTCAAACAGGAGAATGTGTGTTTTCTGGTATAATTAAGGAGTAAGTAAGAAAGGTGGTGAACAACATGGAAGCCTTATATAAATTGGTAGATAGCATAGATGAAGAAGGGAAATCAATCCTTGTATTTGTAAACCCGAATAATCCCAGTGATATCAAAGAAGTCAATCCAAGAGACATCAACAACGAACGAACAAGATGATAAATACTGAACATGTTGATTCTGCTTTTACATGCACCTCTATTTACTTGCTACTGCATCTAATTGAATACGTTCAAAACTTCCGCTACTCCTTAATGGATAGCGTTTTTTTTAATTTTGGGTCTGCGTAATTTTCCGCAGGGGTGGCATAAAACCTGCATTCCCGGAAATTTATAACGAGGATTTTGTAGAAACTTAGTAACATCAAGACTTTAAGAGATTTTTCAGATTGATTCTACCTCGTTATAACCAGCATTTATAACAAGTGAAAAACCCACTGATATCAAGGTTTACAGCCATTCTCATTACACAATCCGGGAATGCAGGATAAAATTAAGCCGGCCCGGGAAGATGTGTCCAGAATTGGGCCAATCTATCCACGACCTAACGAATTGTTACCCAGCCAGTCGAATAAGATGCCGGTAAAATTACCGAGATCTAAAGATAAGCCGAAAATACGGCCAATCTATTGGAGTCGCAAAGCGCGACTGCATCCAGACCTGAACGCAAAATTGCGTTGAGTCCAAAGTTGGATCGAGCGCTTGGGGGAAAGTCCCCTTTGGTCCATCCAATTTTGGACGGGGTATTGAGCGGGATTTTCCGCCGATTAGTCCCCACAAGCTGCAACGCATCCAAAAATGGATTGGTTGCCGAGCTGAACAATCAGCCGGTTAAGTAGTCCTATTAGACGAGAGCATAATTGCGCCGGTCAACAGGACAAGCCAATCCTGGCCAGTCCGCTGAAGCCAAAGATGGATTGAGCGATTTACTTGGAGTGAGCAAAATTGCGCAGTCCGATTTATTCAAGGTATTCGGCTGCATCATTCCCCCAAGGCGGAGCAGCCTTATTTTCGTTTTCTACCGAAGCAGTGGAATCCCGCTATGCAATTATTAAATAATAAGTCTATAATTAAAAATAAAGGGGTAATTTCATGAGCGATTTTGAAAATACAAGAAAACAGCTAGTGAATTTTTTAGAGAGTAGCGAGCAAAGAACCATCCTAATCAAGGGTTATGACGATGATGCGAAGATAGGGCTAGCGTTATCTACTTTGGATTCCTACTTTGAATTGGGTATTATCAGATGTCCCCACATGGGAAGTATCAGCCATATTCTGAACAGATCGTTTACGAAGGAAGTGTTTCCGAGGACTGTAAGTTCAACAAAAACTTATAAAATTGGGAATATGACATTATCGATTTCAGGTTATACGGGTCGTACAAAGAATAACTTGATGGGGAATGATAATACATTTACGATGTATTGCCCAGTCGAATCTGTCATGAAAGATGAAAAAAGATTAGATAATCTTTTTAGAGAAATTGAAAATTCCGGATCAAGAAAAATAATTCTAGTTACAACAAACGACTTGTCAATTGACACTTCCGATATCGAAGAGCGTGTTGATCAAACAATTGTATACCACGTTGAAAATGACAATGCGGATTTAGTAAGTACTATCAGGGGAAACTTCAAAAAAAATCAGTTTGAATTATTGTATTAATAACTGGGTTCCACAAAAACATAGCTAAATAATTGTAGCGTTTTCATTCTGGCCGATATACAATAGGTTCATGGCTGATTTTATCCCCCAAGGTGAATCAGTCTATTTTTTTGCAATGATTTCCTGAATGAAGCTCATCACTTATAAGCTATGTACGCTTACGTATGGCACTCTAGGGAACGTTGTTTTTTATATTCTTGACTAATTTTGTGGAGACGGATAAAATGGGGGTATAAACAGGTAAATTAGGAGGGATGTATTATGGCTGGTTCTGTGGTTCAAAGAAGTGTAAAAACGAAAAATTTTAATGAATACAGACAAGTATCAGAGAAGTTTCTACCTAAAGCTGGCGTTAGAACTGTCTCCTCGGAAGTTAAGGATCGTTTTAATTCTACACCAACTGTCAAAATGAATAGGGAAATCAATTATGACAGATAGTGATTCAGCTAATGTTGCTGCAGAGACCTACAGTAATTTAGATCTTTTTGAAGAAGATGAATACTATTCGGAAATTTATGATTTAGCTTTAATCGGGCTTAACTCTTTCTTATGTACAGAAAAAGACTTACAGACGTTCGATTGTTTGGAGGTTTCTATAAATGAATACTTTCGGACGGAAGCCATTGAAGTGAGTTCTAAAAATATCAGCAACACAACAATTATTTGGGATAACCAAAGAAAACGAATTGTTGGATTCTTTACTTTGAATTCAGGATCATACGAAATACAAAATGTTATATACAAAAATAAGTTAAAAACTAAGACCAGGTCGCAATTAAAGGTTTTTCCAGTCATTTATCTATCCTATTTTGCGATTGATAAGCGATATCAACGTAAACGATTAGGTATACATATGATGAAAGAAGTTTTTTCAACGCTATTTTCTGTCTCGGTATTTGTAGGTTTTGTTGCATTGATAGTTGAATCCCTTCATGAAAGTACTGAATTTTATGAGAAACTCGGGTTTGATTATATCAAAGATAAACCTGGAGATTGCGGTATAGCTTTGCATAAATATGATATGATAATCGGATTTGATGAGTTGATATCTACGGTGGAATCTGAGATGATTTTCCCCCGATCACTGTTTAATTAATTTTACTTTTAAATTATAAGCCTGAATTATTCATACTACCCGAAACTTTGACATGAATAACCCTATTTCATCTGC
>CAXYVG010000134.1:0-8105 GCA_964292325.1 uncultured bacterium
AGCAATGAATTATGCTGAGCAAATAATGGATTTGGCAAAAACGAATAATGGCGTGGTTACATCGGCGCAGGTTACTCAAGCGGGCATTAATCGTTACTACTTAAAGATGCTTGCGGATCAAGGCTTGCTGGAACGCTCGGAACGAGGAGTATATATCCTTCCCACAACGTTTGATGATGAAATGTTCAATCTCCAAAGCCGTTATAAGAAGGGGATATTTTCTCACGCAACGGCTCTCTTTTTGTTGGATTTGACAGACCGGACGCCGATCAAGTATTCCATGACTTTTCCGTTGCAATATAACATTTCGGCGCTTAAGACGGAAAACGTAAAATGCTACCGGGTCAAAGATGAACTTTATGAACTTGGCATTATCACCGGGAAAACGCCGGGCGGCAATACTGTAAGACTATACAATGCTGAAAGAACGCTGTGCGATACTTTAAAAGGCCGAAGCAATGTGGAGATTCAGATTGTGACAGAGGCATTCAAACGTTACGCTAAGTTGGACAAGAAAGATATTCCCCAGTTATCGGAATATGCGAAACTGATGCGGGTGGAGAAGAAGCTGCGCTCATACCTGGAGGTATTGCTGTGAAAAGTGCAATGAAGTTAAAGGCGATCATTAAGAATATGGCGAAAAGTAAAAATATCTCAGCACAAATCGTTCTGCAAAATTTTATGCTCGAACGGCTGCTGGAACGGATTTCCGTATCTTCCTATCGCGAGAATTTCATCCTGAAAGGCGGATTTTTAATAGCTGCGCTGGTAGGACTCGATACACGGGCGACCATGGATATGGATGCCACGGTAAAAGGGATGCCGGTCAACCCTGATACGATAATGAAGATGCTTGAAGAGATTTGCGCGATTGAGATCAATGATGATGTGACTTTTGCCGTTAAGCGTATTGAAGAAATCAGGGAAAGCGATGAATATACAGGTTTTCGGTTGACGCTGGAGGCACTGTATCAACCGATGGCTGTACCGCTGAAAATTGATATTACAACCGGTGACAAAATTACGCCAAAGGAAATTGTCTATCAGTTCCGGTTGATGCTTGAGCAGCGGAGCATTAAAGTATTGGCGTATAACTTGGAAACCATTCTGGCTGAAAAACTGGAAACCATCATTTCAAGAGGTGACCAGAATACCCGCCCCAGGGATTATTATGATGTTTTTATCATTCGCCAACTGCAATGGAACAATGTTGATTCCAGTGCCTTAAAAGATGCGCTTAAGGCAACGGCGGAGAAACGAGATACATCGGCTGTGATGCAGCGATATGCTGGGATTATAGCAACCGTTGAAAATAGCGAAACGATGAAAAAGCATTGGTTGGATTATCAGGCGCAGTTTGATTATGCTCGCGATATTCAGTATGCGGATGTATGCCGGACGATCAAAGAAATACTGGATGGCATTGTTGGTTAATGGTTGCTATATATTCATATGCTGGGAGGTGTTGAACTTGAAAGACCTTGATTTAAAACATGCAATAGAAGATATGATACGAACCAAGAGAGAAGATGACTACTGGGACTTCAAGGAAAAACACCATATAAATAAAGCCGATCTGCTTCACGATATCATCTGCATGGCTAATAACCGAGTAGACAGAGATGCCTATATCATATTCGGAATTGTTGATGGCACATATGAGATTGTCGGTGTGGAAAATGACGCTAACCGCAGGAATCAGCAACAAATAATTGATCAGTTAAAGAGCAAAAAATTTGTATCTGGAATACGGCCCCGAATAGAAATGAGAACCTTCCGCTTAGAGCGGCATGAAGTGGATGTTCTTATCGTCAAAAACAGCACTGATACGCCGTATTTTTTGGTTGAAGATTTCAGGGATGCGGGTAGGATCGTTAGGGCCAATCATATTTATACTAGGGTTGGCGATACAAATACCGACATCGATAAGAGCGCAGATATAAATAATATCGAGTATTTATGGAAGAAAAGATTTCTTCTGACCAAATCTCCATTTGAGCAAGCGATTAAGAAGCTTGAGAAGAAGAGTGAATGGAAGCGGGAAGGGGATACATATTTTAATATTTACAGTCCTGAATTTACTATTGCAATTGAAGACCAGGACGAGAGGCGGACTCCGGAATTCTATTCATATGCAATGATGAACGAGGCAACAACGTATCAATTTCTTTATATTAATTATTTCGGGACTAAATTATACAGTTGCCAAATGGTTCTCTTGGACGGTGGCAGATATGTCACACCAGTTCCTGAATGGGGGTTTTTGCGTTTTGGTCACGATAAGGTACAACCAGATTATGCAATGAAATACTATACGAAAGATGACTCTTCCTATAAATTAAATGAGTTCTTCTATGATGAAAATGACGGTGAAGAAAAAGAGGCGCGCCGCAGGTTATTTGAAGTTGTTCTTCTATTTGAAAATATCATGGAAAAGGAAGAATTTTTAAAATATGTACACGAGAATATACAGAACTTTATTGATAATTTAAAACTCTATGACGGTGATTATTCTTGGGTTACATCAAGCAGCAAACGTGAGGATAGTCAGATCGTTACAAGGTTGAAAACTGGAAAAGCGCTGAATCGGATGCTTGATGAATATAGGCTTTCACAAAATGCTAACCGAAACAACTTCTAGGGGGGCAAATCTGATGCTGGAATTAAAGGCAATTGTTAATGGCTTTTTTAAGTTCGCAGAAACCACTGGAGTGGAAATATATAATGAGTTCAGCCTGCAGCATGAGATGGGGATTTATTTGAGATCCGCTCTTCCGAATTATAAGGTTCAATTCGAACGCAATGTCTCATTTTTTACTACTGACAATAAAACCATAAAAAAAGAAATCGATATCTCAATATTCGACCAAAGCAAAAAAGAAAAGTATGCTATTGAACTTAAATTCCCTCTTAATGGTCAGCATCCAGAGCAAATGTATTCATTCGCAAAAGACATCAAATTTATGGAAGAGCTTGTTGAGAGAGGGTTTAATAGAGCGGCTTGCGTGGTTCTAGTATCAGATAGACCGTTTTACGAAGGAAAGAGTAATAACGGCATTTATAAATATTTCAGAAGTGAATATGCGGTCTATGGGGACATCTACAAACCTACGGGATCACGCAAACAAGATGAATATATAACTTTGTCGGGTAGGCATGAGTTTAAGTGGCAAAACTTTAATGCGAAAAGCAAATTTTATGTAATTGTGATATAGAGTGATTTCGAGATGTAGCATCTACTTGTGAAAACAGTTTGTAGCCAGATGTTAATACTTGGTATGGGCAATCAGTTTAGAATCTAGCATCAATAGATAATTTTTCTAACGAATGAGCTGCTATAAGGATATGGGGTGAATTTATGGCGTTGGGCGTAGATGATATATTAATTGGAGTTGCGGGCAATGCAACTTACGATTTAATTAAATTAATTGCCAAAACTCTTATTGGATATGAGTCAGATGATTTAATAAGTAAAATTGAGAGCGCATATGATGCAGCCGAAAAAGAATTTTACCAAGAATTTGGCGGACAGTATGGAACTCCTACAAGTAGTTTTTTGGTGAGAGAAGTTACGCGAGAAAAAATAATTAAGTCCGTGTTCTATAGTTCAAAAGTGCTGACATTGCAAGACATAGACCCTAGTGGCTTCGATGGAGCTAACCCAGCTAACGAAGAAGTTCTGGCTAGATTTATAACTGTTTTTGAAACTGTAATGCATCAGGATTTCATTCTAGATAAAATTCTAACCGAAAAGTCTAAATTAGAGGCTGACGGGAAGTTTCAAGCCTGTATGTTAGCCGTTACTAGACAATTACAAGATCAAAATGTCCGTATTCTTAATAAGCAAGAAGACGTTTTGCAGCAACTGAACCAGATTAATACGAAGCTATCTGGACATTCGGTATCGCTAAGCGAGTTGAGTGCCCAAGTGCTTGAGGGAGAATACAAATCAAACCTAGACTATGCTAAAAAAGAGCTACTTGAAAAAGGAAAATATAATGAAGCCATAAATTATCTGCATTACCTAAAAGATCGTGCTTGGGAAAAATTGCAGCCACTGGCTAAATATTATTTGCTTACTTATATTGCTTCGGCTAAGCTCGCTTTAAGCGAAGAGGAGGAAGCTGGAAAATTTCTATTGCAGGCACTTCAGTATAATAGCGAAGATGAAAATGCTTTGTGTAATGCGGCTGCGGGTTCAGTGATTTTAGGATCTCCAGATCAAGCAATAGAGTTTGCGCGACGGGCTTTAGGGAAAAACCCTGTAAATACAAACGCCTTTTCCACCCTAATTCAATGCAGTAAGAGCGATGTAGAATTAGATGCTATATTAAGTGAAATACCTGTTACGTTACTGCCAGCAGCAGATGTGGCATTTGCTATCGCCATCTATTATCGTAGACAAGGAATTTTAGATAAAGCAGAGACCTGGTTTCGGACTGCCTTGGAAAATGATAAAAGTAATCGTCTAGATATAAAAGTGTCGCTTGCTGCTATGATGATAGATAGGATGACAAAAGATACTTGGCGTATCATTACTGATCAGTTAGATGCTGAACAAAGGGAACAAATATATAAGGCCATAGGTTTAATAGCTCAAGCTTGGGATGAAGTGAAAGGAACCGAGCTGGAAAAATCTAGAGGTGGATGGTTGTATAATAGGAGCATTGGCTATTTTACTGTCGGGGATATTCAAAATGCAGTATCAGACAGCGAGCTGGCACTATCTATGGAACCGGATAACTGGGATTTTATTAAGCTTAGGGCTCAGCTTGCTATTAATCAAGATGATTACGCTAAAGCAGTTGAACTGCTGAAACCTATAAGTAAGAAGCCAGAGGAACTACTACTGTTAGCTGAGGTTATGCGCGCAGATAGACAGTTTAAAGAAGCCGCAGAAATGGTTCAAAGCATTTCTGATATTGGTGATCAAATAATTAAAGTTGCAATAAATAGATTGAACGTTAAGTTAATGATTGATACGCAGAATTATAGTGATGCGAAACGAATAATGCTGAAAGCATTAGAAGAATGCCCTGATAACATATCGTATCTGGTGGATTTATCTGCAATTGAACGTATTGTCGATAGTGATTCAATTGCTTCGGAAACACTTCAAAAAGCGGTTGATTCGGTTTCGGATAACACCACGAAAATGGAATTACAGACCCTAGCGGATGAACTATACCGGGATTCAAAATATACTCAGGCAGCGCCGATTTACGAAAAGCTTTCTGAACATGGTACTAGCGTTGCCTTACTTGATCGACTTCTGTTGAGCCATTATCAGTCAGGTCAGCTGAATGAAGCTCTTGAAACCGCAAAGAAAATGGATGCCGCTTACGGTTCTCTTCGGAGACACTCTGAAATTCAATCGGTCATATTTGAATATATTGGTGATTTGAATTCGGCAAAAGAAACATGTCAACGGTATCTTGCTAAATATCCCGATGATATCGAGATGAGATTGCGATTGGCTTTAATTAATATTAGGCTTTTCGAGTACGGTGAAGTTGACGCATTTTTGGATGCGGGCGTTAATTTTGACCGGTTATCAATTAAGGATGCTACCATTTTATCTGAGCTATTATCGGTAAGAGGACGATATAAAGAAGCAATTATGCTTTTATACCAAATAAGGAAAAAGTTCTTTTCCGAAGGTGAAGCTCATGCCTTATATGTATCACGTTTCTTTTTAAATACAAATGGAAAAGAAGATTGGCTAAATCCGTCTGAAGTTATGGTTGATACTTCGGTTCATTTGACTGATGAATATGGAGCGGGTGAATGGTATATCATTGAAGACTGTAGCAATCCTGATTTCCAGAAGAAAGAACTTAACCTTGAACATCCTTTGACACAAAAAATCTTAAATCGTACTATTGGGAGTCGCATTGAAATTAATAGAACCCCTATTTCGGTTGAATACGGTATGATCAAAGCTATTAAAAGTAAATATGTTCATGCAGCTCATGAAAGTCAAAACCTTCTTGAAACTATTTTTGCGGGTCACCCGGGAATTTATGGTGTTAAGATACGCGTACCAAGAGGGGACGCTAATGCAATGCCTGAGGAGCATAGGAGGCACGATAATAGCCCAAGACTTCCGGATGTAAAGGAATTAGTAACTAGTGTTGTTGATAAAAAGAGTAGCTTTACTGACGTATTGAGACAACTATACGGTTCAGGGGAAATTACTCTTGGTACCATTGCTTGTTCTATTCAGGAAAATGTTATTGATGTTTGGGCTGGGTTAGCACGAAATAGTGAAATCGGTATCAATACTTTTGGGGGAAATGAAAATGAAATTAATTTAGCCCTGATAAAGTTGAAGCAAAGACCTAAATTGGTACTGGATATCACGGCTTTACTAACTATACATACACTAGGCATCGGTGCCTCGGTAGTTCTTGCTTTTGGCAATCCAGTTGTTGTACAAACTACAATAGACACCATATCTCAGAAGATTCAACAATTTAAAGCGAGTGAATTTCGTGGCGGTTTTATGACGCTTGGCAAAAGGCAGGATCATTATATACGGGATGAGGTTAAACCAGAAGATTTACGAAAAAATCGCCGAATCCTTGAGGATATCTTAGAATGGATATTTAGTAATTGTGTTATTGAACCATGCTGGGCGTCATTGAAAATAAATATGAAGGATAAGAAAGAACTGGATGAAATAATAGGCGTTTCTTTTGTGGATTCTGCTTTGGTTGCCTCGCAGTCGGAATATGTATTATATGCTGAAGATGCCTATTTAAGAACTTGCGTTCAAAATGAACCATTTTTTCTAACGAATAGTGTGTGGACACAAGTTGTTTTACTATGGTTATTAGCGTATGGCTTTATTAATTATCAAAAGTATTCCGAGGCAGTAAACATTATATATAATCAACTCAATTATGGTGAAGTAATTTTTTCTCCCAATACGATAGCTTCTGTTGCAGAGCAGCTAGGGTGGAACCCAAATGAGGATTTTTCAAATTTTATACAGGTCCTTGATGCTGACATGACTGCAGAGGAGTACGCATTGGTTGTTGCAGCTGGTTTTTTAAGGTGTGTGGCTACTCGAAACATTTCACAAAATGAAATGAACGCATTTGTGGATGTTGTTGTGCGTAATCTCGCAACAAAACGAAATGTTGAAAGGATAGCTGCTAAGCTTATCTCGATTCTTAATGAATCTGAGACTGATGAGATTGGGTTCATTGTAGATCGAGTTAAAAATTGTAATAAGTCCGACTGATATTTGGAATTTAAATTGAAGCGCAGGTGATTATTCATGAAAGCATATCAAATAAAAATTGAACTCATAGATTCAGAACCGCTAATATGGCGAAGAGTTATTGTCCCGGCAGAGATAACTTTTAAACGGTTGCACGACACAATCCAGTTCGCAATGGGATGGTGGGATTCTCATCTTTATGAATTTGACTTTCCAGAAGAAAAACTTCGAATAACCTGTGATGATGAATCGTTCGATGAATGGAAATACTATTCTGCGAAGTATAAAACGGTAAAGCCGACGAAGAAAGAGGATCCGCTTGGTATTATCGGAAGAATGCTTGAAACGAAATTGAAGAAATCGCAGAGCACTAAAATTGATAAGTACCTCGAGAAACATACGGCTTTTGAATACGTCTATGATTTTGGAGATCACTGGCAACATCAAATTCAACTCGAGCGTGTTATAGATGATTATCTATTTGGGTATCCTCAGGTGCTGGAAGGTGAAGGCTCTTGTCCGCCTGAAGACGTAGGTGGCATTGGCGGATACGAAGAATTTCTTAAAGCTTGGAATAACCCTAAACACCCTGAGCATGATTCGGTGCGCGAGTGGGGCGAAGGAATGAATTACCAGCCATTTAATATCGCTGATACGAATGAGTTGATGAAGGATTGTCTTAAACTAAAAAAAGTTTGACGTCAGTGTTCAATTGGCAATGATATCCGCAACGACAGGATACTTCAAGGTGCTGTTAAGGCAATAATACAAAGCTTACAATTACTAACACGCATTATTGATTGATAACTTTCGACACATGTGGAGTGTGTAGCGTTGATGTCAAGGGTTCAGAAGTAATGTGTGAAAAGGGCTTGAA
>CAXYVG010000135.1:0-8072 GCA_964292325.1 uncultured bacterium
TCAGTTTACCACTTTCCACATCAATTTCAATATCACTAATTCCACCTAATATTTTGCCATCGTCAACATTTATCACGTTCTTAAGCTTAAGGTCTGATATGCAAATGGTAACGCTTTTCATTTTATCCACTCCCACTATATTGTATAATGGAGACGATAAAAGTTTCGAAATTTATCTTTTTTTTGTATCCCAATCACATATTATTCCTTGGCTATCGAGTTTCATATTAATATATACACGGTAATAAATATATAGATATCGGAACTATAAAAACTCTGCACGCATGTATCCGAATAAAAATTGAACGTTCAGTTATAAATAAACTTATCAGAAACTTGTAAATTTGTATTTTCCCCCGTTGCTCCGTCTTTCAACGAAGTGGGCGACTAAAGTCGCAGGTCTCGTTCATCTGCCTAAGCCTATAGCCTATTCAGCGTAGAGGGGAGCATGATTTTTAGTTTTGTGTAATGAGGTTTCGGGAATGGAATAAAACTAGAAATGATGCGATAACTTCGGCAGGAATACGATTGACAATAATTGATATACGGATTCGATTATTGGCAATGGTATTCCTGCTTTTGGGTGATAGATAAACAGAGAGCTAAAATTCCACACCTCTCTGAGCCTTTATGCCTTTTTTATATGGATGTTTTATCTCTTTCATCTCTGTCACTAAGTCAGCCTTATCAATAATTGCAGAATGAACATCTCTTCCAGTAAGCACTAAATGCAACAAAGAGGGTTTCAGTTCTAATAATTCTAACACTACATCAATCGATACTAAACCAAATTTTATTGCATAATTAATTTCATCTAAGATAATCATATCCCAATTGCTCAGACAGAATTTCCTTTTTCGCTACACACAAAGCTTTTTCTGCTGCCATTCGATGATCTTCTTTTACATCATCTGTACAATTTTTCACAAACCCTTCACCCATCTGGTGTATGACGAAATTAGATCCGAGTCGCTTTATCGCCTCTAGTTCACCATATTTCCAATTGCCTTTTATAAACTGTATCACCAATACTTTAAGCCCCTGCCCCCATGCTCGCAAACCCATACCTAAAGCCGCAGTCGTCTTACCTTTACCATTTCCTGTATTTACAATAATTAAACCTTGCGTTTCTTTCATGACTGCATCTCCTTGTATCATTTTCTTATTATCATGATCCTATTTCTCTTAAATTCAATCCATTTAATTTATCTCGAAGCGAACTCCATGAACGATTCGCAAAAATAAGGGGTAATCCTTGCGTTTTTGCCATCATCTTAATATTTTTAGCTGTAGTATGATTAATATAATCAATAAAAACAACAATTAATGCTGTCGATATAGGAAATTTAAACTTTTTTCGTTCACTCACTTTTCTGCCTGTTACATGCTCTATCGAATGAATCCCCATTCCCTGTAAATTTTTCTCAATACTCCCCAAGTGGTCTGCACCAATCAACATCACCGACATACAAATACCTCCTGTCATGATTTAAAATGAATTCTTAAAACAGCGATCACCCATTTAATCGAAATACCACCGGCATTGTGGTATAACATACTACAGGTTGGCTAGATCCCCGGTCTCTTGCTGGGATAAATCGCCATTTTCTCACGGCATCCATCGCTGCTTCATCTAATAGATCACTGCCACTAGAGCGGTAAAGACTGACATCCCCTGGTCGACCACTCTCTAAGATTTGAATTTTGAGTACCACCGTTCCTTCTCGTCCGGCTTTTCTTGCCTGCTCTGGATAAGTAGGTTCTACCCGTGATAAAATACCTGGCGAACTAACACCACTACTTTTTCTTGATGTACCCGTACCTGAATTGCCTCCTGTACCATGACTCTTGCCTGTCCCGACCACTCCAGTTCCCGCTGCCTCACCTGCTTGTCCACCCTCTTGTTTTCCATCAGAAACGTCTGTGCGCTCTGAATTACCTCTAGTTTCTGCTGATAACATAGACATACTACCAGCAGAAACTTGAACAGATGGCGCAGACTCTCTAGCTGGTGCTGAAGATGGAGCTGAAGGTGAATTTGAAGGTGTAGAAATAGGCATCGCTGCGTTCACTGACTGTCCAGTATGTATGCTAGTAGCACCAGCATTACCAGTAGTATCATGACTCATCATTTGACTCATAGCTTCTGGTTCACTCGTCAGTTCTAATTCTACATATTGCTCCGCAACCTCATTTACAGCAAATGCTTGCGTAGCCATCCATCCCATCCCAATCAAACCAACACCATGTAAACAGAATGAAATGATCATCGCTTTACGCCAACATATCCCTCTCACCATATGACTAGTTCGCCTTCCTTTCAGTCGCAATGGCTACACGATGTGCACCGGCTAATTTTAATTCATCGAGTACTGCTACTACCTTTCCATAATCGACTTGCTTATCAGAACGTAATACAAAAAGTGACTCATGTTGTTGCTGTAGTTCCATCTGCACTCTCTTCTTTAAAAATTCCATAGGGACCTCTTCTTGTTCAAATAAAATATGTCCATCCTGGGTAATCGCAATCGAAATATTACGGGACACATCGTTCTGCGCCGAGGTAGATTGTGGTAGACTGACTGAAATAGTTCGCTGTTCAACCATATATAAAGTACTCATCATGAAGAATATTAATAAAAAAAAGATAATATCAATCATCGGAATAATCATGAGCCTTGGCTGACGTTCCATATGTAAATTACGCAATTTCATGCTTTTTTTCCCGCCTTATTTGCTCTATTAAAATTGTACAGATTCGTTCAACTTGAGTAATACGCTCCTCTAAACGATGATTAAAATAGCTATAAACAAGCATAGAAAGAATGGCTACACACAATCCTGATGCAGTAGCAATCAGCGCTTCACCTACCCCACCTGTAATAGCCAGCGGTTGACCATTTTTGATATTCATCACACTGAAGGAGTTAATCATACCAACAACCGTTCCCAGAAGTCCCAATAATGGAGCAACTGTAACAATCGAGTCTAAATGATTAAGGTTTTTTTTGAGACCAGCTACCACGTACGATGCTTCTCCTTCCAGCACACTCTCAATACGATAAACATCACGCTGAAAACACTGTATGCCTTTGATCGCAACTGTTGCTACACTCCCATTTGCCTGCTGACAGATTGCTACGGCATCCTCCCATTTACAATGTTCTAAAGCCGGTATAAGCTTTTCAATAAAATCATCCATATGACTATTCGTTTTTTTATAGTAATAAAAGCGTTCGATACCAATTGTTACCACTATGAATGAACAACATAAAATCAAATACATCACCGGTCCACCTTTATGAAATACCGAAAAACACTGTATAAAAAAATCCATTATTATTCCTCCAATATATATTAAATATTTTACACAACTTAATCATCTAATACCTTGTATAAAAAAGGGATTCCTCCTATCATCAAACTATCAATTTGACGATAGGAGGAAGTGTTGTTTAACCCTGACTCACCACACGTACTCTCTCGACACCAAAACTTTCTTTGATAAGAGGTATAAATTTACTTTCAATGATGGATCGATACATTTCCTTTACTGCCTATGAGCAAACCTCAAAAGTTTCAATTAATTCTTTAACTGCCAATGTTGCAGAAAGTTGCCCATTGACAACCTCTTGTTCAATACCAGACATTTTTTTCATCACCTCGGGATGATTAAAGAATTTCGCCTGTAAATATTCTTGTACCATGGCACGTACCCAACTCAGCATCTGTGTGCGACGCCTTCGCTCAAATACACCGGATGACATTGTTATTTCACGAAATTTTTCAACCACCTGCCAAATCTCTGGTACACCAGCCCCAGTCACCGCAGAACAAGTATGACTCTTTGTCATCCATCCTTCTGTTGCAGGACGTAGATAATGAAGAATGCGGTCATAATCGACCTTGGCCATTAATGCTCGTTGTTTATTATCTCCATCTGCTTTGTTAACAACAATCGCATCCGCCAGCTCAATGACCCCTTTCTTCATCCCCTGCAGTTCATCCCCTGCACCAGTAATCATCAGTAACATAAAGAAATCAACCATTGATCGTACAGTGACTTCACTTTGCCCTACACCAACTGTTTCAATTAAGAGCACGTCATAACCCGCAGCTTCACACAATAACATGGTCTCCCGGCTTTTGCGGGTTACCCCGCCAAGTGTACCGCTAGAAGGAGATGGTCTGATGAAAGCTCCTTTGCGTCGTGATAACTCTTCCATACGAGTCTTATCTCCCAAAATACTCCCTTTTGTCACAGTACTACTAGGATCAACAGCCAATACCGCTACTTTATGCCCTTGATCACACAACTGGCACCCCAACATTTCAATAAAAGTACTCTTGCCAGCTCCTGGAACACCCGTAATTCCTACACGAATGGATTTTCCTCCATGAGGTAAAAGTTGTTTAATCATTTCCTGAGCCAGTATCATATGAGTTGGTAAATTACTTTCAATCAAAGTAATGGCCTTAGATAAAATCACCCGATCACCACGTAATACTCCCTGCACATATTCATCTACAGTCAGTTTACGGCGTACAGATGGAGAGCGCATAGTTTGCTGTAGCGCTCCGTTGTCAGGCATACCATCATGCACACTGGCAATTCCTCCCATAACCCGGGTAGCAAAAGCATCTCCAGCATCAGAGGGAATCCACTCTGGTTTACGGTCATTCTTTCTATTTTGAGTGTCCATACTCAATCCGCATCCTGCGTATTCCGTTTTAACTCTTCTAATATTTTTTCAGCAGCCACTGGTATTACGGTGCCTGGTCCAAAAATCGCAGCGGCCCCACTTGCACGCAAAAATTCATAATCTTGAGCTGGAATAACTCCACCAATCACTACCATAATGTCCTCACGCCCAAGTTTTTTTAGTTCTTCAATAAGCTGCGGTAATAAGGTTTTATGCCCAGCAGCAAGTGAACTCATACCAACGACGTGAACATCATTATCAACAGCTTGTTGCGCCGTTTCTTCTGCCGTTTGGAACAATGGACCGATATCCACATCAAAACCCATATCAGCGAAGGCTGTAGAGATGACTTTCGCCCCTCGATCATGCCCATCTTGCCCCATCTTAGCAATCATAATACGTGGACGTCGACCTTCATTTTTTTCAAAATCATCAGCCATAGTTCGTACTTTTTGAATGATATCTTCGTCAGCAAATTCACTGCTGTATACTCCTGAAATAGAACGAATAATGGCTTTGTGTCGTCCTGCCACTTTTTCAATGGCATCAGAAATTTCGCCAAGACTTGCCCTTGCTCTAGTAGCCTCAATAGCTAGCGCCAAAAGGTTGCCCTCTCCAGTTTCCATTGACTTAGTAATAGCTTCTAATGAGCGTTGTACTCTATCATTGTCTCGATTGCTACGAAGTTTTTCTAGACGGCGAATTTGCGATAAACGTACCGCTGTATTATCAACCTCAAGAATATCAAGTGGATCTTCTTTATCTAAGCGATAGCGATTGACACCAACAATGGTTTCTTTCCCTGAATCAATGTGGGCTTGCCGACGAGCAGCCGCTTCTTCAATTCTCATCTTAGGTAGTCCAGTATCAATGGCTTTAGACATACCCCCTAATGCTTCAACCTCTTGAATATGACTCCAAGCGCGTTTTACTAATTCATTCGTCAATGCCTCTACATAATACGAGCCACCCCATGGATCAAGAACATTACATACCATGGTTTCATCCTGAATATAAATCTGCGTATTACGAGCAATCCGTGCTGAAAATTCCGTCGGTAAAGCAATGGCTTCATCTAATGCATTGGTATGTAAGGATTGTGTATGACCAAGAGCAGCTCCCATGGCTTCCATGCATGTTCGTCCTACATTGTTAAAAGGATCTTGCTCTGTCAAACTCCATCCTGAAGTTTGGGAGTGAGTACGCAGGGCCATCGATTTAGCCAACTTAGGATCAAATTGTTTAATAAGCTTGGCCCACAGTAGACGACCAGCACGCATTTTAGCAACTTCCATAAAATAATTCTTACCGATCGCCCAAAAGAAAGATAAACGTGGTGCAAAAACATCTACAGGCATACCTGCTTGAATACCTGTTTTGATATACTGAAGTCCATCAGCCAAGGTATAACCTAGTTCAATATCAGCTGTAGCACCCGCTTCTTGCATATGATAACCTGATATACTAATACTATTAAATTTAGGCATAAATTCTGAAGTATAAGCAAAAATATCAGCAATAATGCGAATCGACGGCTCCGGCGGATAAATATAGGTATTACGTACCATAAATTCTTTTAAAATATCATTTTGAATGGTACCTGTTAATAATTCTTGTTTTACCCCTTGTTCTTCTGCTGCTACAATATAAAAGGCTAGAACGGGTAATACTGCGCCATTCATCGTCATGGAAACAGACATTTTATCGAGTGGAATGCCAGAGAATAAAATTTCCATATCTAAAATAGAATCTACAGCAACTCCAGCCTTACCCACATCACCCACAACCCGTGGATGATCAGAGTCGTAGCCACGGTGAGTAGCTAAATCAAAAGCAATGGACAAACCTTTTTGCCCAGCAGCTAGGTTACGACGATAAAAAGCATTACTTTCTTCTGCTGTAGAAAAACCTGCATATTGACGCACCGTCCAAGGACGAGATGCATACATATTCGGATAAGGGCCACGTAAAAATGGTGGAATACCTGCTACATAGGGTAAATGATCAATGCCCTCTAAGTCAGCCTTCGTATATAATGGCTTAAGGTTAATCTGTTCCATTGTTCGATATTCTAATTCATCTAATAATTTACCACTATCTTGTTGTACTTGTTTTTGCCATTTTGCTAAATCAGAAGGCACCCAGTGCTTTTGGCAGGGGATTTTTGTAAAATCTGGTTTTCTGCCCATTATATCATTCCTCCCTCTTTCTGTAATTTTGTAAGCATCTCATAGCAATTTGCTCTAACATGAATAAAATCATCTACGCCAGCTTCTTTATATACCACTTGTAAGTCAGCAGGAGGGAATCCCGCTAAAAATAAAGTTATATCTGGTTTAATTTCCTTAATGCCTTTAGCTAATGCTGGTACTAGTTCTGGATAGGTTGCATCTGTGGAACAAATAACAGCAACCGATGCACCAGACTGAATCGTAGCTTGAATGGCTTCTTCGACTGTTGGGAAACCATTATTTCTTAAAATTTTAAAAGCACCTACTTCTAAAAAGCCACTAACAAAATCAGCCCGTGCCTTGTGCTGGGGAATAGGTCCCATATTGACCAAGAAAATTTCTAAATTTTCGCCTGTTTTTTCCTGATAAGCTTCTGTACATTTACGCAATTTCCGATATTGATCATCAGCTCGTCGATTCACCAAAGGCGTAACGACTGTTTTCTCTTGTTGACTGCTGCGAATGGCTTGAGTCACTTCTCCTACTGTAGCTCCGCTTAAAAAAGCTTGCATTGTAGCATCAATTATTGTAACCATTTTTTTGTCAGCACCACTTAATACCTTAACTCTACTTTCACATTCTTGTTCATCAATATCATTACGATATGCCTGCAACTGCGCAATACGTTGATTTTTAAAGCTAACATAATTAAATTCAGAAGTTGCTAATGGTGTTTCCAACAAATTAGGATACATATTGGTTCCTAAAATCACATCCTTACGCTTAGCAAGGCCATCGGCTTTTTTTCGCGCCATATCATCAATTTGTTCTTGGGGAAGTTTTTCTACTAAAGATTGAAATAAGCCACCTTTACTTTCAACTTCTTGAAATAATGCCCATGTTTTTTCTCCAATCATACTTGTCAATTTTTCCACATACCATGATCCACCTGCCGGATCAACAGGTTGGGTCAAATTACATTCTTGTTGTAGTACAATTTGTGTATTTCGCGCAATACGATGAGAGAAGGTATCCGCAGGCCGTATTGCTTCATCAAAATATCCGACATGCAGACTATCAACTCCACCTACGACTGCTGAAAATGCTTCTGTTGTGGTACGCAACATATTGACATAAGGATCATATACCGTTTTTGTAAAAGCAGACGTACGAGCATGAATGACCATTTTTTGTCCTT
>CAXYVG010000136.1:0-7989 GCA_964292325.1 uncultured bacterium
AAATGTTGAGGTAAACATGCTCTTGCGTGCTTACCCCAACATTTATTATAGAACCGTAAAAACGACTAAGGCTTCGACCTTTGTCTGATGACTTGGTCGAAAGCAAGTCTTTTCTTATATCGTATCATAACATTTGAAAAGTCTTTGAAATGTGACGTTTTATGAATGAAAGGTTTGAAAGGTAGAGAGAAATGTTTGCGTTGCAATGGTTAAAGGCTTTTTTTTACTGTAAATAATACCGACGGAGCGCTTTGGTATGGGTGGTGAGACTGGAATTTCAATCAGATCGCCATTGTTTAATTCTTTTTCAATAAAACTTTTGATGGTAGCGGTTATACCAAGGCCAATTTTTGCAAATTCGATCAAAAAATCCATATTATTAATTTCAATTTCAGGTTTTAGTAAAATATCATTTTCAATAAAGAATTGATCGATATATTGGCGGGTAATGTTGTCTGCTTCTAGTAACATAAAGATGCCTTTGGTAAAAATATCATTGGCATTTACAAGGTCTAGAGAAGTAAGATATTGTTTTTCAGCAACAAAAATATCTTGGATATCAGCGAGTTTGATAAAGGTATAGGAATCTAGGTGAAAAGGACGACTGACAATACCAAAATCAATGAGACCTTGATCAATTTGTTTTAAGGTCTCAAAGGTAGTCTTATTGATAATTTTGATTTTTATATTGGGGTATTGACTGATAAAGGATTTTAGGTGGGGAAGAAGAAAATGTTTACATAAGATGGTGCTAACGCCGATGGTAATAACCCCTTGTTTTTTATCTTTTAATTCGGTTAGAATATTTTCTCCATCCGCAATGAGATGCAGTGCTTTTTCTATGTATTCATAGAAAATTTTTCCTTCCGTTGTCAAGGCTACTCCCCTTGAAGTACGAGAGAATAAGATCACATCAATGGACTGTTCTAACTTTTTTATGGATTTACTGACGGCAGGCTGGCTGATGTATAGAGCTTGTGCTGCACGGGAAATATTTTTATAGTAGGCAACGGTATGAAAGATTTTATAAAGTTCTAAATCACCATTCATGATATAACCCCTTGTTATAATAAATATAATTAATATGTATCTCTATTATACCATGTAACATTCTATCATAACAAAAAAATCATGGTACAATAGAGATATGTATAAGTGAAAAGGGAGATGATTGGAATGATGAAAGGACAAGTCTGGAAGTTTGGCAATGATGTAGATACAGATCAGATAATTCCATCGCAGTATCTGTTACTACCAACGGTTGAGGAAATGAAACAGTATACGTTTGAACCATTAGATAAAGATTTTGCTACGAAAATCGCTAAGGGTGATATGATTGTAGCGGGGGATAATTTTGGTTCAGGATCTTCACGTGAACAGGCTCCTTTAGTGCTGAAAGCTCTTGGAGTCAGTGCTGTAGTCGCCAAATCTTTTGCAAGAATATTTTTTAGAAATGCTATTAATATTGGATTGCCGGTTGTAATTTGTAAAGATATTTATGATTCCGTAGACAATCAGGATACATTAGAGATTGATGTTCAGCAGGGGAATATTCGCAATCTTAAGACAGAGGAGATTTTTGTATCAACTAAATTACCAGCACATGTCATGAATATTTTGGAAGCGGGCGGCTTGATAGGATTTTTAAATAAAAAATAAAGGTGGTATCGTTATGGGAATGACAATTGGGGAAAAGATTTTGGCGAGGGCAAGCGGTAAGGATGTTGTTAAGCCTGGAGAAATTATTACGGCTAAAGTTGATTTATGTATGAGTAATGATGGTACAAGCCATCTCAATATTGATATTTTTGAAAAACAACTAAAAGCGGAAAAAGTATTTGATCCGCAAAAAGTGGTTTTTATTGTGGATCATAATGTACCATCAGAAAGTGCCAAAACGGCTGAAGTACATAAAAAAATGAGAATGTTTGCTCAGAAGCAGCAAATGCCTTTTTATGAAGGGGCAGGCGTGTGTCATCAAATTATGGTGGAAGATTTTATTGTACCAGGTCAGCTTGTCATTGCCGCAGATTCTCATACTTGTGCGTATGGAGGACTTGGCGCTTTTGGTACAGGAGTAGGTTGCACGGATTTTACTTCTGTCATGCACACAGGAGAAATATGGTTAATGGTTCCGGAAACACTGAAATTTGTTATGGAAGGACAGTTTAAGAGCGGTGTATTTGCAAGGGATCTCATTTTAAAAATGATTGGTGATATTGGGGCTGATGGCGCAACCTATAAAGTTATGGAATTTGGCGGATCAGCTGTCAAAGACCTTACGATTGATGACCGGATCGTTCTTTGTAATATGGCGGTAGAAGCAGGAGCAAAAAGTGGTCTTGTTGAGCCTGATGAAAGGACCATTGAATATGTTACAGCTCGTGGACGTCATGACATGCATCTGTTTAAGAGTGATGAGGATGCAGTATATGAAGAAACATATCATTACAATCTTGCGGAAGTAGAACCGATGATTGCCATTCCTCATTGTGTGGATGATGTAGTTTCCGTAACGAAAATTGGCGATGTGAAAATTGATCAAGCATTTATTGGTTCCTGTAATAATGGTAGAATCGAAGAACTTCGCGTCGCGGCGCAAATTTTAAAAGGCAAAAAAATTGCGCCTTATGTTAAGCTGTTAATTTCACCTGCTTCAAAAACAGTATATCTGCAAGCCTTAGAAGAAGGTTTAATGGATATTTTCGTAGACTCGGGAGCGATGGTTCTCAATCCAAATTGCAGTGTTTGCTGGGGGAGTTGCCAAGGGGTAATTGGTGAAGGTGAAACTCTGATTTCGACTGGCACAAGGAATTTTAAAGGCAGGGCTGGTCATCCGGAATCAAAAGTATATCTTGCTTCAGCGGCAACGGTAGCAGCTTCTGCTCTTACAGGAAAAATAACCGACCCTAGGGGGATGATGGGATGAAAAAAACCTTTTCAGGAAAAGTATGGAGATTAGGGGATGATATTGATACGGATATTATCATACCCACTCAATTTCTAGCTCTTAAAAGTGTGGAAGATATGAAAAAATATGCGTTTCATCCTCTACGACCAGAATTAGCAGCTTTAATACAACCGGGAGATATTATTGTTGCGGGAAAAAATTTTGGTTGCGGTTCTTCCAGGGAACAGGCACCGGAAATCATAGCCGCTTTAAAAGTAGGCTGCATAATTGCGAAATCTTATGCAAGAATTTTTTATCGGAATGCTTTTAATAATGGATTATTATTGCTGGAAAACAATGATGTATATGATTCGTGTAATGAAGGTGATACAGTAATGGTTGATCTTGAAAACAGTCAAGTTTTAGTAGATAAACAATCATTTCCCGTTGCATCGATTCCCGAGGATTTGTTGCAGATGGTAGAGGCTGGCGGATTAGTCGCTTTTATGCGAAAACAAAATGGTAAGTAACATTTGGTGGGAAAGGAAGTGGTAGAGTGGGTTATACAATAACGGAAAAAATCTTAATGAAAAATACAGGAAAAACTTCAGTTAAACCAGGCGATCTACTCATTGTCAATGTGGATCGAGTGATGGTTCATGATATATTTACGCCTTTTGTTATCGAAAAATTTCGCGATATGGGTTTTGAAAAAGTTTGGGATCCGGAAAAAATCGTATTTATCTATGACCATTTGGTTCCTACTAGTTTTATAGAAGATTTTCGTCATCATCAAATTGGCGATGCGTTTGCTGCAGAACAAGGTATTACAGCTGTTCATCGGACCGATGGCGTTTGTCATCAATTAATGCCTGAACTTCGTTACGTAGTTCCGGGACAGGTAGCTTTTGGTACTGATTCTCATACGACAACGTATGGAGCAGTTGGAGCTTTTTCGACAGGTATTGGCTATACGGAAATGGCTGCTATTTTTGGGACAGGGACATTATGGATCAAGGTTCCGCCAACCATTAAATTTAATATTAATGGACAGTTACCAGAAGGCGTATTTGCCAAGGATATTATTCTGAGAATACTGGGTGATATTGGAGCGGACGGCGCTACTTATAAGGCGATGGAATTTGGTGGTTCTACTATCAAAGCATTAAGCATCGCAGGGCGAATGACACTTTGTAACATGGCAATCGAAGCGGGAGCAAAAGCCGGTGTGATTGAGCCAGATGAAAAAACTTTTGCTTTTAGTGGCGTAAATGCTGCTGATTATAAGGATCTAGTCAGTGATCCAGATGCACAGTATGAAAGAGTGATTGAATATGATGCATCGCAGTTTAAACCGGTTGTAGCATGCCCATCGAATGTGGACAATATTAGTGATGTAGAAACCATGATAGGTACTAAAATAGACCAAGGGTTTATCGGGTCATGTACCAATGGTAGACTTGAGGATTTGGAAATCGCTGCAAAGATACTAAAAGGACGCACGATTGCTCCTTATATGAAGCTAATCGTTACGCCTGCTAGCCGAAGTATTTATGCAGAAGCGATAAAAAAAGGATTCATTGCCACTCTAGTAGAGGCTGGCGCCATTGTCAATCCACCGGGTTGTGGTTTATGCTGCGGCAGAAGCGGCGGAATTGTATCAGATGGCGAGAGAGTCATTGCTACGAATAATCGTAACTTTTTAGGACGGATGGGCGGCCCTAAATCCGAAATCTTCCTAGCTTCGCCGGCTACTGTAGCAGCTGCTATGCTAGAAGGGAAAATTGCAGATCCAAGAAAATATTTATAAGAAAAGAAGATGACATAAACCACCTCTTATGGTAGGATGAAAATGCTGCTATATGAGGTGGTTTATGCTATCTGCACCTTATCGCAATGTAAGGTAAAATAAATAAAAATAATATATAGTGAATCGCAATATAAAAATAGGGAGAAGAGTAATGGGGGTAGAATTCATGGTAAAAAGGGGATCGTTTATGAATGGGAAAAAGAAAATAATATTTCGATTTGTAATCATGCTAATCGGCGTTTTGCTGAGCTTTCCAGAGTGTTTTGCGAGTCCCGTCCAGCAAATAGGGCAACATAGTATTGTGCCACTGAAAATGGAAATAACAAATGCCAAGCAGCATTCAGCAATCATGGCAATGGTTGATCATGATGAAGTATTAGTACCAGTAGATGCGATTATAAAATATATCAATACGGATGTAAGTTTTGATCCAGTAGAAAAGAAAGTGTATTTGTATATTCCACAAGTAGAATTTAAAATGGAAACGACAGCATTAGACCAAAGGTTTGACCAAGGTATGGTACTCAATTTCACTCCTTATGCAATCAATGGTGTTTATTATCTTAATGTAAAGGGCTTGGAAAAAGTACTTGGCATTAAAATCGTGCAAGAAAATCAAAATAAGGTAGTAATTGAAAAAGAAAATTATCGTGATAAACAGCTAAATGTGCGTCGTGATACATGGAAGCCAGTTGGTAAGATCAATCTGGTATGGGATGTAAATACGACTGCGCAAAATTTGAGCAAAGAATCTCCAATTGCAGGACTGGATGTCATTTCGCCGACATGGTTTTCTATTGTAACGGGAGATGGTTTTGTCGCGAGTAAAGCGGATATGAAATATGTAGAGGAGGCTCATCGCAAAGGTTATAAGGTGTGGGCTCTGATTAACAATAATTTTAACCCAGATATGACGCATCAGCTTCTGCTTGATGAGCAAGCGCAGGAAAAGGTCATTCGACAATTGTTAGTGTATTCTAGTTTGTATAATTTAGATGGGCTGAATATTGATTTTGAAAATATCTATGATGAGGATAAAGAACGCCTTACGCAGTTTGTTGAAAAAATAACCACTGCTTTAAAACAACAAAATATTGTAGTTTCAATTGATGTGACAGTACCTGCGAATGTTAGTTTCTGGTCAAAATGTTATGATCGGGCAAAATTAGGTCATATTGTTGACTATGTCATGGTCATGACGTACGATGAATATTGGGCTAAAAGCCGTGTAAGTGGACCGGTGGCATCGATTGGGTGGGTAGAAAAAGGTATAAAGAAGATGCTAGCTGAAGTTCCAAAGGAAAAGTTACTCATGGGTTTGCCACTTTATAGCCGTGAGTGGGAAGAATTGGAGAGTGGTTCGACGCGATCCAAAACCATGTCCATGCCGATGATTGGGGATTTGCTTAAATCAAAAAATTTAGATGTTGTTTGGTTAGAAGACAAGGGACTTCATTATGTAGAATATGATAAAGAGGGACGTTTGTATCGTATGTGGATTGAAGATGAGCAATCGCTTGCTTTAAAACTTCAGTTAGCTACGAAGTATAATTTAGTTGGTGCTGCGTCTTGGCGTAAGGGCTTTGAGACCAGTACAATATGGGGGCTTCTGAATGCGGAGCTAAAGAAAAAATAGTGGCTGCTATAATGTTGGTCTGCCGTGGATGGGCTATAAGGGTTTCGCTTGCGTCCTTCGTAAAGCCACTCAACCCTTAAAGCCCATCCACGACGATTGCCATGAAGAAAATTTAGTGAGATCTATATCGATAAAGAAAAGGTGCTGCCCTCAGAATTTTCATTTTGTGGGCAGCACCTTTTCTTATGGGAAAGCCATAAGAGTATCTATATCTTTTTCTTATTAACAGCAAGATCCTTGACTACTTCGCCGGCAATGATCAGTCCGGCGACGGATGGGACGAAGGAGACGCTACCAGGAATTTGACGACGGGTTGTGCATTTTCGCGTGGTGCCTGATGGGCAAATACAGCTGGTTGCACAACTAGAAGTCTCTGTTTCGGTGGGGACGATAGGGGATTCTTTTGAGTACACTACTTTTAGCGAAGGAATGCCGCGTTTTTTTAGCTCTTTGCGCATTACTTTGGCGAGCGGGCATATGGATGTTTTGAAAATATCTGTTACTTCAAATTTGGTAGGGTCTAATTTATTACCGGCTCCCATAGAGCTGATAATGGGAATGTTTTTTGCTTGCGCTTTGCAGATTAAGTCGATTTTTGCCGTTACTGTATCAATTGCATCTACAATATAGTCATATTCATCAAAGTTGAATTGGTCAGCAGTATCAGGCAGATAAAATGTTTGGTAAGTTGTTACTTCGGCTTGGGGATTAATTTCTAAAATGCGTTCTTTCATGACTTCGACTTTTGCCTTGCCTACTGTTTTGTGAGTGGCAATGAGCTGTCGGTTGATATTCGTGAGGCATACGCAGTCGTCGTCAATCAGGACTATTTTGCCTACACCAGAGCGGGCTAAACCTTCTACGGTATAAGAGCCTACACCGCCGATACCGAAAATTGCTACGGTGCTATCTTTTAATTTTTGCAGAGCTTCTTCGCCGATTAGCAGTTCAGTTCTTGAGAATTGATGTAACATAATTTCATCCTTCTTTTATAAAATATATGTGAGGTACTAAGGAAGTAATATCTATATTGCTAGTCTGTCGTGGATGGGCTATAAGGGTTTCGCTTGCGTCCTTCGTAAAGCCACTCAACCCTTATAGCCCATCCACGACGATTGCCGGTAAGAAGACGGATTAGTTTGCTGAGTATGGTTATAGGGCATCACTTGCCATGAAGAAACTACAGCGATATTTCTAAGCCAACTGGACAATGGTCGCTGCCGAGGATATCAGCGTGGATGGTGGCGTCTTTGATTGTGTGTTTTAATCTGTCAGAAAGAAGGAAATAGTCAATGCGCCAACCGATGTTTCGTTCTCTGGCTTTCATCATATAGGACCACCAGGTATAAGCATCTTTTTTATCAGGGTATAGATAGCGAAAGGTATCAATAAAACCAGATTGCAAAAGGGTAGTCATTTTTTCGCGTTCTTCGTCGGTAAAACCGGCACTACGTCGATTGGTTTTTGGATTTTTAATATCAATTTCTTGATGGGCAACATTGGTGTCGCCGCATAGTATGACCGGTTTCTTTTGATCCAGCTCGATAAGGTAGGCTCTAAAATCATCTTCCCATTTCATTCGATATTCAAGGCGCAGCAGCTCTCGCTTGGAATTTGGTGTATAGACGGTAACTAGGTAGAAATCATCAAACT
>CAXYVG010000137.1:0-7915 GCA_964292325.1 uncultured bacterium
TTATATAATGATACATTGAGGGGGGGCTTGAAATGATTTATCGTAAGGCTACATTTAAAGATGTAGAAGCCATGTACAAATTAATTAACGATTATGCGGATCAGGGCTTAATGTTAGGGCGTTCGCGGAATGTATTATATGAATGTTTGCGAGATTTTATTTTGGCAGAAGATAATGGCGAGATCGTTGGTATGGGAGCATTACATTTAGTCTGGGATGCACTGGCGGAAATCAGAGCAATGGCAATTGCACCTCATGTCACTAAATCAGGCGTAGGCAGTAGTATTGTGAAGGCACTCATTGAAGAAGCAAAAACTCTAGAAATAAAAAATATATTTACTTTGACATATCAGCCAGGTTTTTTTATGAAACAAGGTTTTAGTGAATTATCAAAAGACAAATTGCCCCATAAAGTATGGAAAGAGTGTATCAATTGTACTAAATTTCCGAACTGTGATGAAATTGCCCTAGATATAAAAATATAAGGTGAAATGATTAAAACCCGCGAGTTGCGGGTTTTTTGCATATTTATATTTAGTTAGAAGAGGGTAAATCACTGTATTGTTTTACAAGAAAATCAATAAAATATCTGCTTGCGATGGGTAAGGATTTTCTATTTTTAAATGCGATTCCAATCGTGCGAATAATAGGTGGGGAGATTTGTTTGGTTACAATATTATAGTGAATTCTATGTAAGACCAATTTTGGTAAAATGGAAATTCCTAATCCATTTTCAATCATTGACATAATGGTATAATCATCATAAACACGATATTGTATATTGGGATGTAAATGATTCTGCTTGAAAAATTCTAATGGCTCGCTTAATTGACCTTCATTCAAAAGAATAAATGGTTCAGTTGCGAGTTCTTTTAAAGAAATTGTCTCACAGGCAACTAGTGGGTGGTTATTTGGTAACACTGCTAACATTTCATCTTGTTTTAAAGGAATGGTAGTAAGATTCGATATTGCATCTGGGTTGACGAAACCAAAGTCGACGCTACCTTCCCTTACCAGCTGTGCGATGCTTGTGTATTCGCCTTGGTGAAGTTCGAAGTTTACCGATGGATATTTCTTTTTAAAGTCTTTCATTAATCCCGGTAGCCAATGGCAAGAAACACTGGAAAAGGTCCCTATGCGTATGGTTCCACTTTGCAGACCTTGCATTTCTTTTTGTTTCTCTATAAGCTCTCGGTAAGAGTTACGTAATTTTTTAATATAAGGTAAGAATTCCTCGCCATCTGGTGTGAGTGTAATACCACTGCGGGAGCGCAGAAGAAGTGTAGTGGAAAGTTCTTCTTCTAAAGAATGTACCATTTGACTGATTGCTGATTGCGTATAGCCAAGTTCATCTGCTGCTTTTGTAAAGCTACCTGTTTCAATGATTAGCATAAATGCATCATAGCGATTCATTTTATTACCTCTTATACATTAGAATAACTTATTTATAGATTATAAGTATTAATTTTACTTATGTCAATGCTTATGATAGAATGAAAAAACAATAAAATTACTTACGGAAGGTAGCTATTATGAGCGAGAATATTATAAATTGGAAGAATGGTTTAAAAGATGGTATTCCGATCTGTCTTGGTTACTTTGCAGTCTCCTTTACTTTTGGGATTATGGCAAAGAATGCAGGGCTTACTCCATTTCAGGCAGTCATCATGTCGTTAACAAATTTTACATCAGCAGGACAATTTGCAGCACTTGGATTGATTGGAGCTTCTTCTACTTATTTAGAAATGGCAGTTACGCAGTTCATTTTGAACCTACGGTATTGTCTGATGTCGTGTTCAATATCGCAAAAATTAGATGCAAAAACGGATTTTCTTCATAGATTTTTGGTGGCTCATGGGGTATCAGATGAAATATTTGGAGTGTCTGTTTGTAAAAATGGCAAATTAAATCCCTTCTATAATTATGGGTTGATGAGTGTTTCTATGCCGGGATGGGCACTTGGCACATTTTTTGGCGTTGTTTCAGGAAGTGTTTTACCCGAACGTATCATTAGTGCTTTGAGCATTGCTCTCTATGGAATGTTTATGGCGGTGATTATCCCACCAGCAAAAGGCAATAACCTGCTGTCTAGCATTATTTTAGTAGCCATGCTGATTAGTCTGCTCTTTACAAAAATTTCGCTTTTTAGTGATATTTCATCGGGATTCAAAATCATTATTTTGACGATGCTGATTGCGGGCATTGCAGCATTCTTATTTCCGATAAAGGAGCAAGAGCTTAATGAACGATAATATCTATCTTTATATACTGGTTATGGCTGGCGTTACCTATCTAATAAGACTAATACCTCTGACTATCATGCGTAAAGAAATCAAAAATGTGTATATCAAATCCTTTCTATATTATGTTCCTTTTGTAACATTGGCGGTTATGACGTTTCCTGCTGTATTGAAATCTACGGCAACAATATGGTCTGCATTGGGTGGTTTTGTAATGGCGATTATTTTTGCGTATCAAGGCAATAGCCTATTTAAAGTTTCGCTAGTTGCATGTCTTTCTGTCTTCGTTATTGAATTTATAACCTGTTGAATCATCAGCAATATCTGTTGTGTCAAGGAACTAAATAGTAAAAGAAATAAAGCAGTTAGTCACCTCTATCATCTAAATTCGGAATACTTACCAAGCCACAAAATTTGTGGCTTTTTTCCCGTATTGGTAAGTCCGAAAAGCGTAAGAAGTGGTTTTAAAAATAAAATGACGATTTTTATCAGATTTTATATGGATTTAGCAGGGATTTAATATTTTAGTAGGAATAGTAACAAAAAAGGAATGTAATTTTTAATTCATTTTTTTGTAGCAAAAACAGGATAACGAATTTTTCAAGATAACAATGAAATTGGTATCGCAACGGGAGTTAGAAGCTATGAATTGGGGAGTGAAACAGTCATGAATTTATTTAAAAAATCACCTTGTAGTGAAGCACTTTGTATAATAAAAAATGTTGAGGATCGACTTAAAGGGAGAGTAAGTGATCATCTTGAGGTTGAGTATCCCATTCACAAAACATTGCTCAAACATTTTGATAAGCTTTTTACAAATGAGGAGAAGATGTCTATAAATTCTAAACATATGCTAAGTACTATATCTTCTTTAAGTGAATTTGATGTTAAAATGACACACTCTGCCTATAAAATGATTGACTTTGCACAAGAAATGTCGGTTTTAAGTGAATCTAATCTTTCTGTCGTAGAAGAGATTACTGCAAGTATGAATGATGTGAATGAGACAATCAGTCATACTTCTGATACGATGAATGAATTATCCAAATCCTCGGAAGCTTTAATTCAAAAGAATGATGAAAGTATATTACAATTAAATGAAGTAAATACGCTAAAAGAAGATGTTGTAAAAGATACAACTACAATGAGTGAACAAATAGAGCAGTTAGTCGACATGGCTACTAAAGTAAATGAAATAGTCAATGGAGTTCAAGCAATAGCAGAACAGACCAATTTATTAGCCCTTAATGCTTCGATTGAAGCTGCTCGGGCAGGTGAATTTGGCAAAGGGTTTGCTGTTGTGGCTGATGAAATTAGGAAGTTAGCAGATAGTACGAAAAGTAATTTAGATGATATGAGGATTTTTGTAAATAACATACATCAAGCGGCCAATGGTGGTAGGGAGAGTATGACCAATACAATGAAATCTACTACTACTATGAATGAAAAGCTTGATATTATATCTGGCACAATAAAAGGTAATGTATCCATGCTAAGAGATACAGTAAAAGATATAAATACAATATCAAAAGCAATGACAGATATCAAAGAAACATCAAAGCAAGTCAATCAAGCAATGGATGTATCAGCCCAAGATGCAGAAAAGTTACTTAATATGACACAGATTATAAATGACGATGCTTCCCAGAGTGCTGAAAATGCAAAACAAATATCAAAGATTGATGAAGAACTTAGTGATATTGTTCGAGAAATGATTTCGGCATTAAATGGTGGAATACATGCCATTACAAATGAGGAGTTAATCAAAAATCTTCTGAAGGCAAAAGAAGCACATGGTAATTGGATGAAAAATCTAAACCGAATAGTAGTTGAAATGAAGAGTTACCCTATACAAACCAACTCGAAAAGATGCGCATTTGGACATTTTTATCATTCACTTAATATAACTCATCCAGATATCATCAAAGAATGGGCGGCTATTGATGAAGTACATCATGAACTACATAGTACGGGGGGAAAGATCATTAGTAAAATTAGTATTAAGGATTCAACACAAGCGAATACACTATATTTACAAGCTGAAGAACTATCAAAAAGGATATTTGCCCATATAGATCATATAATTAAAGGGATTGAAAAGAATTCAAAAATAGGGATAGAAGTTCTCAATGTAGGATAGCGAGCTGAGGAGAGGACCATATTGACAGATGGATTTGCAAAATACAGGTCCTTTTGTACCATTTAAATGTAGATTTATATAGAAATAAAAAATGCTATTTGCCTATCATCAGGCAAATAGCATTTTTTAGATAAGATCATTCTTAAAAAAGATCGTTGCGATTCGTTAGATCTCAATACATTGCTACTTAGAGGGTTACGTGGTGGCAAGCCTGTTGAAGAAAAAGAAAGCATTAGTTCGGTTAGTTCTTATGGGATGCCATATTCTAGTACAATCTGATTGGGTAAAGAATTGACGATAGATCAGAGAAAGGTAGCATTTACCGGGAAACAGTTGTAAAATAAGTAAGTGCGTTGTAAGTAAGAGGAATCTAAAATTAATTTTTAGTAGAAAATATCTATAGAGTATAGGTAAGAGAGGAGAACATGATGAAACATTTTTTTGACATGATTATAGATTATATTGCTCTGTGGGGTTATTCGGCTATTGGGATTGGTATGGCGCTAGAAAATGCATGTATCCCGATACCAAGTGAATTGATTCTAGGTTTTGCTGGCTATCTTGTGTATGCTGGTCGATTGGACTTTACTCTGACTGTTATTGCTGGGGTTGTGGGGGGGTTAGTTGGTTCGATTGTTGCCTACCAGGTAGGTGCTTTGGGTGGGAAAGATTTCATTATTAAGTATGGTAAGTATGTTTTATTGTCTAAAAACCATATAGATCTGGCTCAAAAATGGTTTGACCGCTATGGTCTAAAAGCCACTTTTTTTAGTCGTCTACTGCCAGTAATTAGAACCTTTATTTCCCTACCAGCGGGTTTTGCTAAAGTAAATTTCCTTAAGTTTATACTCTATACTCTATTGGGTTCAATTCCTTGGACGATAGCTTTGATTTATGCCGCTAAATTGCTAGGAGAAAACTGGACAAAATTGAACCTTATTGGACATAACGCAAGTATTGTAGTTGCTATTGGATGTGTTATTGCTGTTATATATTATGTTCGAAAAAAACGTAATCAACCCAGTTCTTAAACTAGAGAGAATAAAAGACACAGCATTACCTACTACCTAAGGACATAATGAATACAAAGATCATTTACCTCTGATAAATTAATGACATTGCCATTACGTTGTTGCACAATGGATTTTGAAGGTTTATCTTTATTTACAAAAACGACTCGTCCCTGCTGACCATTTGTGAGAACTACTTGGTTGCCAGAGAGAAAGTTCATCATATTTTCAGTAAAGGTAATACAAACTTTAGCATCAATGGAATAAATGTCTTGACGCAATTTATCCAAACTTAAATAGGGGCTTAATGCACCAGGTGTATCACAATTAATGGTCAAATATTCGTCAAAAAAATCGGCAACCGCTATAATTTTGGCATAAGGATGAATATCTTCTGAGGTCAATTTATTAGGATACCCACTGCCGTCTTCTCGTTCATGATGATCTAATATACCGGAAAGCACACTTTGTGCTATATTAGGTGTTTTGCTGACTAAATCATAACCAAGAGTGGTATGGGTTTTGTACAATTGATAGTCATTAGGGGAAAGACGATGTGATTTATTTAATATTTCTGGTGGTAGTTGGGATTTACCTACATCATGTAGTAAGCCTGCCAAAGCAATAGCGCTAACGCTTTCAGGCGGAAACTTGAGCCATGTAGCGATAAGGGCTGAAATTGCACTCACATTAACGCTATGACGAAACGTATAGTCATCACATTCGGGGAAATTATATAATTGGTCAATAACATTGCCGGAGGCGGATATATTATCAGCAATATCATCGGCAGTGTGCGTAAATGTTTCAATAGAAATTTCCTGAGTTTGACGAATCTCTTCAAAGGTTTTTTGAACAATTGTTATGGATTTATTATAACTGTTGATGAATTTTTGGATTTTTGGATCTGTTATAGGATTGGTTGTTATCTCAGCAATTATAGATACTTTGTCAACGTTCCACTTCTGTAGATTTTTGATAAGAGTCTTATTAATAATAGTATTTGCGATTGCCAATGTTTTCCCATCACTCGTGTAGATATCGCAAGCTAATTCCATACCAGGTACTAAAAACTCAACTTTTTGTTCGACTAATTTTTGTACTTTTTGAGATTCAATACTACTCATCCACGACACCCCCATATGATATTGCGTAGATTGTTATTTTCAATAAATTTATTGAAAGTTCCTTTATTTTCTACATCAAAATTACAATAATCGTGGAAATTTAGCGTAATTAGGTCTATAAAAAAACGAGAATTTCGAATCTGTAAAGATTGAAATTCTCGAATGTAGTCATAAAAAATATTTGCTTGAATATCTTTAGAATGAAACAGTAAAGTTGCTAGCAGAGAAAACTTTCTAATTGAAGAAGATTATAAAAACGGTAATTTTCATATATTGATCATACTTTTGTCATATTTTTGTCACATATTTTGGATATAATAGCAAGTAACAGATCGATATAGTAGCGGTTATTTCTATTCTTCGTCGCGTCCACGACTATGTCGATCTTTTATATACTAATTATGAAGTCACTTCAATGGAGTGGCTTTTTTGCGATTAAATATTGTTAAATAATGAGTAATATAATAAAATATGTAAAAATAGCAGGAGAAAACAAATTAATATAGAATAGATGTATAGAAATGGAAAAAAATAATATATTGGAAAATATACGTTATATTAGTAAGAAGTAAAATATATATCATTATATCTAAAATAGAAAGGGTGGTTTTAAAATTGAAACTGAAAATTGGTGCAAAAATTAGTATTGGTTTAGGAGTTATTTTAGTATTATTATTTGCATTAGGCTTGATAGCGATTTCATCGCTGTATTATTCAAAGAATGACTTGAATAAAATTGATAAAGCTAGTCAAAGGGTAGTCCTCTCTATGCAAATTGATAGAGAATATATATCGATATTGGCAGCCTTGAGAGGGTATATAGCATATGGTGATGATAGATACTCCGTACAAACGAACAGTGGATTTACAAAAATATTGCAATTAGAAGATGAGTTACTAAAAATAGTAAGCAATGAAAACGTAGCAGATGTGGATAAACTTATTTCTGATACGCAAAAATACAAAAAAATTGTTGAAAGCGAGTTGTTACCAACTGTTAAGGAACAACACGTAGCAAGCAATTACGGAAATTTGCAACGCAGTCAAGAATTAAAAGAACAAGCAACGGCAATTGGTAAAAAATTAGTTCCGATTGCTGAGGAAATTTCGAAATTTTTAAATGCGGTTGCAGAGAAAAATAAGACGGTAATGCAAAGCAATCTAGAGAAGGCAGAGGATACTGCATCTACGGTAATCTATACTTCCATTGTCGCATGTATTGTTGCACTCATGATTGGAATCGTAATCAGTATCTATTTAACTCGTATGATTCTCCATCCTATTCGGACAATGCTAGCAGGTACTAGCAAGTATGCTTCTGGTGATTTGCGTTCGGATATTGATCTCAAACTTCGCATATTAAAAAGTGCCTATGCACCTTGAAAATTCAATAAAAGT
>CAXYVG010000138.1:0-7734 GCA_964292325.1 uncultured bacterium
TGAATTTACAGGTATCTCGGTGGCTTCTGAAATTTACGTGAATAATTCAGGTTCCTTTTTATTAACCTCTTTTATATACTCTGATTCCTGTATGAAATCAATAAAATTTCTGCTCATTTCAGTCTCAAATTGCACACCACTGACTTCTTTAATCTCGCTAAGTGCCCTTTCAGTAGTAAATGGCTTACGATAACAACGTGTCGTAGTCATCGCATCATAGGAATCACACAATGACAACATCTGACTCAGCTTTGGTATTTGTTGGCCCTCCAGACCATATGGATAGCCCTTACCATCATATCTTTCATGATGATGGCGCACTGCATCCGCAATGATTTCAAATCCACTAATTCCTGAAAGTATATTCGCACCGATTTGCGGGTGTTGCTTAATTAAAGCAAACTCACTGTCCAATAACCGTGACGGTTTGTTTAAAACACTCTCTGGAATACCAATTTTACCAATATCGTGTACAATGCCCGATAAATATGCTAGGTTTATTTGTTCTTGCGATAACTGCAATGCCTCAGCAAAATCTAGCATCAACTTCCCCACATGTTCACTATGTGTTCCAGTATATCGATCCCTTGCATCAATAGCCTTTGCAAAGGACTTGACAACACTTATGCTCATATGATCCAGTTTTTCCTCAATCGCTTTATACCGATTAATAGGTATATAACAGGCCGCCGCATATAATGGACATCCGATTTCATCTCTTTGCAAGTAAGTAGTACAGGAACACCAACCTTGCTTGTTAGAAATTGATAAATGGCATTCTACCATGGATAATTCCTTATTTTCTTCAAATGTTTCAATTATCGGAGATAACCATTCTCCAGATAGGAGTAGTTGCTTTTCTTTGTAAAACAATTCATATGCAGATCTCCCCACTATATCTTCGGATTGCTTTTCAATCCATTGACAAAATGCATAATTCACATAACGTACGATATAATGAGTATCGATGATAATCCACTTATTAATTGATCGCTTATGCATTGCTTCCATCAGGAAATTCGTGGCCTCACTAGTCACTCTATCCCTCCTATTATAAAACTGCTCCCACCACTTAAAATAGATGAACCCAAATCACGATGGTTATCTACCTAGCTTTGATTCCTATCTTCCATCTTTAGTTCATCAGAAGCACTATCCCTTTAGAGTAGGATCATTCACCCTCTTATCATTTACTTTTTATCAATTGTTATTCACAATTGATAAAAAGTAAATAAGTTTTATATTATATAATATAACATTTTTTCACGTATTATGTTATCTTATTCACTAATTTTATTTTTTTTAATAAAAAACTTCTGCCACCAAAGTTTTTTTCTCATAAATCATATTATATAAGAATATTTTACAGTTTTTTGCAGGATTTTTGTAGTATATAGCAAATATATAAGTAAACCCTAGTTTTATTAAAAGGTTTCAGAATCACAAGTCATTACCAGAAAATACAAAATTAAAGTGAGGCTAGCAAAATGAAAAAAAATGTTATTTTTTCCCGTTGTAGCATTTGCGGTAATCTTGTCGGACTGATTAAAAATGGCGGAGGACAGTTGGTCTGTTGTGGTAAACCTATGGAAAAACTAGAAGCGAATACCACTGATGCCGCTGTCGAAAAGCATGTTCCTGTTGCCGAACGCAAAGATGGAAAGCTTTACATTAAAGTCGGCAGTATTGAGCATCCTATGACGGAGGCACATTATATCGAATGGATTGCCGTTACTGATGGTACGAATACTCAACGTATTTCTCTTTCACCGTCCGATAAACCAGAAGCAGTTTTCTGCGATAGCGAAAACGTAGACATTTATGCTTATTGCAACCTTCATGGTCTTTGGAAAATTACGATTTAATTAGGAGGGTATTTTGTATGAGTTTAAAAGGAACAAGAACAGAGGCCAATCTTTTGGCTGCGTTTGCTGGAGAATCCCAAGCGAGAAATAAATATACCTATTATGCATCGAAAGCCCGCAAAGAAGGACTCAATCAGATTGCCGATCTCTTTGAAGAAACTGCCGGTAATGAAAAAGAACATGCGAAAATCTGGTTTAAACTCCTACATGATGGTATCCCTGATACCAATGTGAATCTAGAAGATGCTGCAGCAGGAGAACATTATGAATGGACAGACATGTATGCAGGTTTTGCCAAAACTGCCAAAGAAGAAGGCTTTACAAAAATTGCATTTCTCTTTGAGTCTGTAGCAGCCATTGAAAAAGAACATGAAGAAAGATACAAAAAACTGCTTGATAGTCTAAAAAATGGTACTGTTTTCAAACGAGAAGAAAAGCAGATGTGGATATGTACTAACTGTGGTCATGTGCACTATGGATATGAAGCTCTTGAAAAATGTCCAGTCTGTGATCATCCGAAGGCTTATTTCGAGATCAAATCTGCTAACTATTAAAAAATAGATAAATTCATAAAAAAGACTAAAAAACTACTAGGCGCAAAACTTAGTAGTTTTTTAGTTGTTATTTTCTAGGCGGTTTAAATAAATTAAACAAAAATGTTTCATTATCGATATAAAAAAAGACCTTCTCAAACTGTGAGAAAGTCACCTGAATATATATTCATTTGCGTCCATACTTAATAACTTCAATATCATCAATTGTAATCAACCCTTCTTCTAGCATTTCATCTAGATAGGGTAGTAATTTATTAATGTACTCTTCACTATCAATGATTTCGACAAGCATTGGTAAATCTCTGGATAGATCCATAATTGTCGCCGTATGAATCCGACTGTTAGCCCCGTAACCCATAAGACCACGAAATACCGTTGCCCCTGCCATATCCAGTTCTTTCGCCTTCTCGACAATGGCATGATGCAGTGAGCGCCCTTTCCAACGGTTTGCTTCCCCAATGTATATCCGCAATCGTTTTGCCTTACTCGCAATTTTAGGCACTAGATTGACCCCCTTTTAAAATGCTTACATATTTCTCTAATAAGTCCCCAAAATATAGCCAATAGCACAACTTACTAACCCAATAATCGCACTCCCCAAAAAATAGCTAAAAAAGTTTCTCCATTCCCCATCTTCCACTAACTGAATACTCTCATAAGCAAATGTTGAATGTGTGGTAAATGCACCCAAAAAACCAATCTGAAACCCATAGCGTTCAATAGCAACCTGGCTCATGGCTAAGCCTGCAATATGAGCGGTGGAGAAACCAATAAGAAATGAGCCGGTCACATTAATCAAAAATGTCGCCAATGGGAATCTTTTAAAATAATATCGACCTATAATTTGTCCAATGCCAAAACGCATCAAAGCGCCAGCAACACCACCAACCCCAATAACGATTATCTCCATTCCTTTTGCTCCTCCACATCGCCCACCGCTTCTTCATGTTGCTGTTTATTGACCTGGAATTGTTCAATACCGCGGGCAACAATTACCCCGAAGGCCGACATACCAATACATAGAAATATACTAGAAAAGAGATATAACCCTGCGTACGCAAACTGATGCTTTTGTAACAATTGCACTGTTTCTAAAGAAAATGTAGAAAATGTAGTCAGTGAACCAATGAAGCCAGTGGAAATTCCCGCCCGGATAAACGGGTTAAGTGCTAATAAATCGAATGTCACTGTAAGAAATAAGGATAATACAAAACATCCTAGTAGGTTAAGCAGTAACGTTCCCCATGGAAATCCAGTACTGTGTACAAGGTCAGCAAACCACTGCCCCATACCAAACCTGGCTATAGCCCCTAAAAAACCACCTACCGCCACTGCGAAATAACTCATACTAAATTACACCTCCGATAGCCTACTTATGCGCTATATCGTTATTATCGTTTAGGCGGCTTGCGTCCATACTTAATGACTTCAATGTCATCAATCGTCATCATTCCCTCTTCTAACATTTCATCTAGATAGGGCAATAATTGATTAATATATTCCTCACTGTCAATGATTTCGACAAGCATCGGCAAATCGCTAGACAAATCCACAATGCTCGCTGTATGAATCCGACTATTGACCCCATAACCCATAAAACCGCGAAATACCGTTACCCCTGCCATATCCAGTTCTTTGGCTTTCTCGACAATGGTACGATATAAGGAATGCCACTTCCATTGGTCTGATTCCCCAATGTATATCCGCAATCGTTGTGCTTTACTCGCAATTTTAGGCACTAGCTCTGCCTCCCTTTTGAAAATTCACCTTGTTTATCAAACCCACCGGTAAGATTGACCTGATTTCGTTAACAGAAATAATCATTCAACACCAATGACAACAGTAATGACTTCTACCAGTAAAACGGTAGAAGTCATTACTATTTATATAGAGTTCAAGATTATCGTTTACTTGCTTCTTCGATCGCTACCGCTACCGAAACACTGGCGCCTACCATTGGATTATTCCCCATCCCAATGAGTCCCATCATTTCTACATGAGCTGGAACTGATGACGATCCTGCAAACTGAGCATCAGAATGCATTCTGCCCATTGTATCAGTCATACCATAAGATGCGGGTCCGGCCCCCATATTATCAGGATGAAGTGTCCTGCCTGTACCACCACCAGATGCAACTGAAAAATATTTTTTACCTTTATCATTACATTCTTTTTTGTAAGTACCTGCTACTGGATGCTGAAATCTGGTTGGGTTTGTAGAGTTACCAGTAATCGAAACATCAACATCTTCGAGTGTCATAACCGCGACACCTTCCATAACATCATCCGTACCATAGCATCTAACATTCGCTCTTTCACTAGAAGAATATTTAATTTCCTTTACGATTTCCAGCTTACTTAAATGATAATCAAATTTCGTTCGAACATAGGTAAATCCATTCACTCTAGAGATAATCTGAGCCGCATCTTTTCCAAGACCATTCAAAATGACACGTAGAGGAGTTTTTCTAACTTTGTTAGCCGATTTTGCAATACCGATTGCCCCTTCTGCCGCAGCAAAAGATTCATGCCCTGCTAAGAAAGCAAAACATTGGGTTTCTTCTCTAAGTAGCATCGCCGCCAAATTACCATGTCCGAGACCTACTTTTCTACTTTCAGCAACCGAACCAGGAATACAAAAAGCTTGTAGTCCTTCCCCAATAATTTCAGCCGCCACAGCCGCTTTCGTACATCCCTTTTTAATCGCAATCGCAGCCCCTACAGTATATGCCCAGCAGGCATTCTCAAAACAAATAGGTTGAATATTTTTCACAATACCATGCACATCAATTCCTCGATCGTCGCATATCTGTTTAGCCTCTTCCAAGGATGCTATTCCATAACTATTTAATACAACCATGATTTGATCTATGCGTCGTTCATATCCTTCAAATATAGCCATACAAAAGTCCCCTTTCTTCTATATTATTCTTTACGAGGGTCAATATATTTGACTCCCTCAGCAAATCTACCATATGTACCAGTAGCTTTTTCCAATGCTTGATTCGCATCCATCCCTTTTTTAATCATATCCATCATTTTCCCAAGATGAACAAATTTATACCCGATAATTTCACTATTTTCATCAAGCGCTAATGTTGTAACATACCCTTCTGCCAATTCCAGATATCTAGGCCCTTTTTCAAGAGTTCCATACATTGTACCAATTTGGCTACGTAGCCCCTTCCCTAAATCTTCTAGACCAGCACCAATGGGAAGCCCACCCTCTGAAAAAGCTGTCTGCGTTCTGCCATAAACAATCTGTAGAAACAATTCTCTCATCGCCGTATTAATAGCATCACAAACTAAATCGGTATTTAATGCTTCCAAAATGGTTTTCCCTACAATAATTTCCGAAGCCATTGCTGCCGACTGGGTCATACCAGAACAACCAATGACCTCAATCAACGCTTCTTGAATAATACCATCTTTTACATTAAGAGTTAATTTACAGGCTCCTTGTTGCGGTGCACACCAACCAATTCCATGAGTCAAACCATTGATATCGGTTACTTCTTTTGCTTTAGTCCATTTCCCCTCTTGAGGAATGGGAGCAGCTCCATGGTTTACACCTTTCGCTACACAGGTCATCTCTGACACTTCTGATGAATAGATCATATTAGCTCTCCTCTCATAATAAATAAACAAACTCCTACCAGTACAGATTATGATACTAGTAGGAGTCATTACCGCAATAAGCGAATTTAACGGCGAACTCCATCGCCTATATTGTTCCTTTTTATTATACTATTAGCTAAAACATTGGTCAATCTCTATATGAACAAATTACCTCTCTTTAAAAATGAAATAAAACCCTATCAATCCTTATTATCTACAGTAAGCATTCTTGTCATAAGGGAAATGTCCCAAGTTTTCATTATAAATTACCATGAACTTTTTTTAGTAGCCAAGCCATATTTTCTCCAATATTTTTCATATTTGCCATTCCCTCTTGGTCCTCCTCTACTTCAGCAATAGCGTTACCATAAACCATATTCCAATAAGTTGAGCCTACAAGAAACATTTCTTTACTATGTAAAAAATGATTCAAAGTATCAAAAGCACTAATCGCGCCGCCACGACGGGCAGCAATTACCGTAGCTCCAACCTTATATTTTAGTAATCCTCTATTAGCAGCTAACACAATACTCGCCCGATCAATGAATGCCTTTATCTGTGAAGTTACTCCTGCGGAGTATACTGGTGAGCCAAGAATAATCCCATCAGCAGCAATCATTTTTTCTAAACATATATTAAAAGAGTCGTCTGTTATAATGCATTGTTTATTTTTCTGTTTGATGCAAGCTCCACAAGCAGTACAGCCTCTTATATTTTGGCTAGACAACGAAATCATTTCCGTATCAATTCCCTGGCGATTCAGTTCATTAAACACTGTTTGGATTAATATGGCCGTATTACCTTCTTTGCGAGGACTTCCATTAATACCAATCACTTTCATCATATACCATCTCCATTTTAACTTTCCCAACTTTATATGGAACGATTACATCATCTGACTCTTGAGAAAATTTAGCTTTATAAACCACATATGATGTATTGCTCTTTCTTTTGGTGCACCTTTTTTCTCACTGTCCCCCATAAAGCTGCTACGCCATATTAAGATAGAAGTCCATTGGCTAAAATATGATCTTTAATCTTTAATTAACGTTTCCAATATGAGAGCGGCATCTTTAACAAAACCTTTACATTTATAATGAAGATCATTACTCTTAAAATAGTTCTGACCCTCGGCAGTCGCAAGGTCACAACCTAACAACTGTTGACAGTTTACATTGCCATGTATTTCTTGAAATTTGCGAGAAAATGTTTGTACAAGATCATACGTCTTCTCCTTAGCCGATTTCTCATTATCATTATTGTTAATAAATCCCAAAACCATATATGCACCCGTTACCGCCCCACATGTTTGGCAAGTACGACCCATTCCACCACCAAAGGAACGAGCTATGGTTTTAGCAGTTTCTTCATCAATACCATACTGTTTTCCATAAGTAATAAATATCGATTGTGAACATGAGTAACCTTCTTTGAATTTGTTTACTGCTTCTTCAACTAATGGTGATTTCATAACTATTTCCTCCTTGTAATTCTATTTACCCCAGCCCTTTATTATCTTAACGACCTGGCACTACTCCATACATAACCAGAGTTTCACTGAGTTCACTTTTAAAATGTCAATCATCTAAATCAATAGCAAAAACAGTCGATGATATATCAATTCAATTAATATCTTATTCATTGAGTATTTCACTTGACAAATACCATGTTAACGAAGAAATAGAACCAGTCTCACG
>CAXYVG010000139.1:0-7717 GCA_964292325.1 uncultured bacterium
CTGTCACCGATTCAGCAACGCATGTTCCAGATGTTCTATATCACCGTCTGGCAAAAAGCCATTGAAGATTGGGAAAGTGAGGAAGTTAAAGGAAATTTGGCTTTGCTTTCACGTAATCCTGTGATGTTGGAGGAAATGATGGGACTTCTGCGCTATAACTTCGATCGGATCGACTTTATTGACGAACCTGTCAATTTGGGATTTGAGAGCCCGCTTGATCTGCATTGCACCTATACGCGTGATCAATTGCTGGTGGCAATGGATCACATGAATCCGAGCAATGTCCGAGAAGGCGTCAAATGGTTGCCCGAGAAGAAAATCGACGTGCTCTTCGTTACCTTGAATAAGGCGGATAAAGACTACTCCCCAACGACAATGTACAATGATTACTCCATCAACGAAACGCTCTTCCATTGGCAAAGCCAAAGTACGACAGGAGATCATGCTTCAACCGGGCAACGCTACATCAACCACCGGGAGCGCGGCAGCAACGTCCTACTATTTGTCCGCGAATTCAAGAATGATCGCATCGGTGCAGCCCCATACACTTTCTTGGGCCTTGCCAACTGTGTCCAACATGTAGGAAGCAAACCGATGAATATCACTTGGAAATTGGAACGTCCAATCCCGGCTAAGTTTTTGAAAAAGACGAATAAGTTGATGGTGGGATAGGGAGGAAAGGGACTATTTTTGTGAAGCGTATAGTAAAAGAGCGTGATTGTTGGCGCTCTTTTTACTATAGAACAAAAAGGAAAATCAGACGCTTAAAAAACCTAACCTAAAAAAATACTGATTACGGAAAGTGCGATCACATGCTAAATCCGAAAATTACATGAATATATGGTTAATCTCAAATTATCGATAGGTTATCGGATTTTTCGGAAGCGCTTAAATAGTCGTAACTATTGATAAAGTTGGAACATTAAAAATTTTGGTGCAGTGTTTTTCAGACATCGAAAAAAGTTGGGGAAATTTTATGAATTCTATTGACTGTAAACTTTGTTCATAGATTATGATACACATATGAAAGGAGGAATCCATCGTGAAAATGAAGGATGTTGAGGAGACGCTAAACATTCCAAGGTCTCATATTCATTATCTGGAGAGAGAAGGATTGTTCACAGCAAGCAGGGGTGCAAATGGCTATCGAGAATTTTCGGAGCAAGACTTGCTTAATATCAAAATGGTTCTGATCTTAATGACGGCCGGTGCATCTGCTGAAACTGTTAAAAAACTTCAAGCCCATGACATTACCTTGGATGATGCACTCAAGCAAACAGAAATAGATATGCGGAAAGAGGTCGACGAAATGCTCGGTTCTCTGGAACTGATTCAGCAAATTCGCGCTTCCAATGTATCTTATGATTCTTTACCACGAGACTCGTATTGGGCAGACATCCAGATAAAAGAACAAAACGGCCAGCACTTTCGGGGACATTATGAATTAGAGGTTATAAGTGACTGGGCATCTCCGCAGGTTAGTATGGAGCGTATTGTCAGCTGCCCCTATTGTCATGCAATGAATAGAATAGAGCTTGAGGAGTATGTATACGTTGAGGATTCCACTGAAAAATCAATGGGGCAAGAATTGTATCGTTACTTTCAAGCAGATGACTGTCATTGCAGTAAATGCGGCAAAAAATATCAGGTTGTGGGTAGCATTTGTGAGTATCCTTATGGCTCGATTGATTCGGAACAGATAGAAATCAAACCAATAGACGAGGAGAAACGTTATGAATAGAAAAGAAAAAAGCGAAAAGAAAAGAATAATAAGTGAGTACATCGATTTGGGAAATGGTCGGTATAAAGATAGTGAAGTTGATTCTTTACATGAGCTTGCAACTGAACCTGATAAGTACAATGGCAAATCCAAAACGATTAGGAATAAATTCGATGGCGTGTCTTCTGATGGTAAGTACACTCGTGAAGAGGAGACAACTTATACTTTGAGGGGAGACAAGGAAGGCGTTCGGATTGAAAAAAAATATCAGTATCATGATGATGATGGACAGACGGGGGGAAATGAGACTGTTTATAATACAGGACGAGATATACTAAATCTGTTTAAGTCATTCTTAAACGATTAACTGCCAACAATAAACAGGCTCCCAATTACTGGAAATAATCCAGCGATGAGTAGCCTGTTTTGGTTGTGTTTATACCTGGACTTCCTGAATGCTCTTAAAAGTGAGACGAAAGCTCGTACTCAAAAGACGCATATACTATTGTACATGAACTTCTATGTTGGGTCGAAACCTTGCCATTTTTTGGAAATAAACTCAGCTAAAGTAGTCGAGTATAAGTTTAAGCAGCGTAGATGGTTTGATGGCGTTTGTTAGAGTTTGGTAGAAAACGCCAAAACAATGGTGTCAATTTCTAAGAATAAATCATGAGGCAATTTCGGAATTTACGGAAGCTGAATTTCTACCAAAGCGTAGCATTACTGGATCGGTACTTTCCTTTGTCAAAAAAATTCAGGAATTAGCGGGAAAATCGCATGGTATAAAGTTATTTATAATGCGTCCATTTAAGTGTGCATATATTCTTGGCTTACGCTTTTCCACATCGTAAGCTATAATGATAAGATGGATAACTATACACTAAAGGGGTTTTAAAATGGGAGCTGAATTAAATCAGAAGCTGTTTAGCGCTGCAGACAATCTGCGCAGCAAGATGGACGCGTCTGAATATAAAAATTATTTACTAGGGTTAATTTTCTACAAATATCTCTCAGATAAACTTTTAGAAAAAGTTGTTGAGTTAGCTGACGAATCACTAGCAGAATATAACACGCCAGAAAAGCAAACACAATTATATCGTGAGCTATTAGCAGATGAAGATTCTAAGAGTGATTTGATTGAAACCTTAGTGGACACACTTGGATATGATATCGAACCTGATTTCTTGTTCAATGTTTTGACGAGCAAAGCGAAACAGAATATTTTTCAATTGAATGATCTGAATAAAGCTTTCATCGATCTTTCAACAAAATACAGCCAGTTCAATGGCTTGTTCGATGACGTGGATCTGAAATCCAAAAAGCTTGGAGCGGATGATCAGCAAAGGAACATAACGATTTCTGAAGTACTAAAAAAACTGAATGACGTCGATGTGCTCGGCCATAATGGGGATATTATCGGGGATGCCTATGAATTCCTGATTAGCCAATTTGCTTCCGAAGCTGGGAAAAAGGCGGGAGAGTTCTATACGCCGCACGAAGTATCCGACATGATGGCGCGCATCGCAGCAATCGGGCAAGAAGACAAACAACTATTCAGCGTTTTCGATCCGACGATGGGATCGGGATCTTTGATGCTGAATATCCGCAATTACTTAAACTATCCTGAAAGCGTGAAATATCACGGCCAGGAATTGAATACGACAACATTCAATCTGGCAAAAATGAATCTCATTTTGCATGGTGTCGATAATGAAGATATCCGATTACGTAATGGCGATACGTTGAACAAGGACTGGCCTACAGATGAACCGTACACTTTCGATTCGGTTGTAATGAATCCGCCTTATTCAGCAAAATGGTCTGCTGATGATACTTTCTTGGATGATTCACGCTTCAATAAATACGGAAAACTAGCACCAAAATCCAAAGCTGACTTTGCCTTCTTGTTGCACGGCTTTTATCATTTAAAAGATTCCGGAACAATGGCCATTGTATTGCCTCATGGAGTTCTATTCCGAGGAGCAGCAGAGGGTGTCATTCGCCAGAAACTGCTAGAAGATGGCAGCATTGATACAGTCATTGGAATGCCAGCAAATTTGTTCTTTGGAACAACAATTCCTACTACAGTCATAATCTTGAAGAAAAACCGCACCTCACGTGATGTTCTGTTTATTGATGCAAGCAAAGACTTCCTTAAAGGGAAAAACCAGAATAAACTGACGCTGGAGAACATTGATAAAGTTGTCGAAACCTATAAAAATAGAGAAGACATTGAGAAGTATGCGCATGTCGCCAGCTTTGAAGAAATCAAAGAGAATGACTTCAACTTAAATATTCCTCGTTACGTTGATACCTTCGAGGAAAAGGAAGAAGTCAATATTATTGAGTTAGGGAAGGAACTGGTGGCTCTTAATCAGCAAATCAAAGAAGCCGAAAATGATTTCCTTGTGATGCTCGATGAATTAGCGGTAACTGATGATACGCGCGACATTATCGAGGCCACTAAGGCGGTGTTTCGGTAATGACTGAAACGGAAAAAAGAGTCCCAGATTTGCGATTTAAAGGCTTTATTGAAGATTGGGAACAGCGTAAGTTAGGAGATATTGCAGAAATAAAGACCGGTCCATTCGGGAGCACTCTTCATGCTGAAGATTATGTTCAATCTGGAATTCCTATAATTACAACAGAACATTTCAAAAGTGGACACCTTCCAGAAAGTAAAGATGGCACGCCTCAGGTTTCAGATGAGGACTACTCAAGATTAAAGTCATATATTTTGAAAAAAGGGGACATTGTTTTTTCTAGGGTTGGGTCAGTAGATATAAATGCTTTAGTGACAACCCTACAAGACGGTTGGCTCTTTTCCGGTCGAGTTTTAAGAGTGCGTTCCCAAAACCAAATTGACAGTGATTACCTGCATTATTTACTAGATACACTCCCTGTCAAAAATGACATAGTTTCTCGAGCGGTCGGCCAAACTATGCCTTCAATTAATACCGAAATTCTTAAATCTACAAAACTTGTTTTGTCAAAAAACATTGAGGAGCAAGAACTAATTGCCGGTACTTTGAGAAAGCTAGATGACACACTCGCTCTTCATCAACGAAAGCTAACCTTATTAGAACAGCTGAAACAAACATATCAACTAGGGATGTTTCCGCACAATGGGGGGAGTATTCCAGCACTAAGATTTGCTGGTTTTTCCGAACCATGGGAACAGCGGAAGTTAAATGATCTTTATGAAAAAGGCGGCTCTGGAGGCACACCTCAGTCTACTAATAAATCCTATTATAAGGGAGATATACCGTTCTTGGGTATCTCTGATATTAGCGCTTCCAATGGTTATATATATGATACGGAAAAGCATATTTCCGAAAAAGGTTTGAATAATTCATCAGCTTGGATTGTTCCAAAAGAAGCTATTTCTTTAGCAATGTATGCTTCAGTAGGTAAAGTTGCTATTCTAAAAACTGAGGCTGCAACATCTCAAGCTTTTTATAACATGGTTTTTAAAAAAATATCTACTCGAAATTTTATTTTTCAATACTTACTAAAAATAGAATCCACAAATGGATGGAATCGTTTGATTTCCACAGGCACACAAGCAAATTTAAATGCCCAAAAAGTACGGGATTTGGAAATTATGATTCCTTCGCTTGAGGAACAAGACAAAATAGGTACCTTCTTCAATCGAATAGATCATACTATTGATCTTCATCAAAAAAAAATTAGTCATATTCAAGATTTGAAGAAAGCCCTTCTACAAAAGATGTTCATTTAAAAAAGGCACCTTATGTGCCTTTTTTGTATCCCCTACATCAATGCAGCCAAATGTTTCATGATCTTATCGTTGTCTTGATTTTCGAGTTCTTGAATAATGTGGAGATAGGTTTCTTGAGTTGTGGTCATGCTTGAATGTCCTAGTCTAGTGGCAACACTCGCAATCGAAACACCTGCAAACAATAATAATGAAGCATGAGTGTGTCTGAGACTATGGATTGTAATGATAGGGATGTTAGCATTTGTGCAAAGCACTTTCAGGCGATAATTGATGGTAGAATTAAAGACTCTGTTCTTAACGAAGATTGGCTTATCAGCATCCATGTGTTTAATAAGCTGTGAGAATTGCATGGCTGTTTGCCAATCAATTTGTAGTGTTCGTTTCGAAGACTCATTCTTCGTAGGTTGGAAATCTCCATTGGTTCCTTTGTAGTTCCAAGTTTTATTGATACTTAGCTTCTGTTTCGAAAAATCGAAATCATTCGGAGTAAGTGCTAACGCCTCGGAAAAGCGAAGTCCTGTTTTTGCAACTAATAGGATAAACCAGTCCCAATTTATTTCATGTGTCAGATCCAATTGTCTAAGTAGTGCCTGAATTTCAAACTGATTTAAAAATTTTGTTCGTTTCTCTTTGGGCTGCTTTCCCTTGATGATAATTTTTCGCGTCGGGTTAGTATCAATCAACCCCTCATCAACCGCATCAAGTATAGCCCCTTTTAATTGATGATGAAAATCCATTGTGGTTTGTTTCTCATGCGTGAGTGCGTAATCATTTAGTAACTGTTGGTATTTCCTTCTATCCATCTCTCCAATTTTTAAACTCGGCGCTAGTTCATAAACCCTTTGTAACGACATATTGTATTTGTTCAACGTAACAGCCCGAACAGCACCAACTTTGTATAGCTCAATCCATTCCTCAAAGTATTCGTAAAATAACTGCTCTGCTTTTCTTTTTCTAACCAAAATAAAAACCTCCTGATAATAAATTTGATGAACATACCATCACTTTATTATCAGGAGGTTTTCGGGTTACTGCAAAAATTTGACTAGAGGAACATCTTTCTTAAAAATACGAGCTTCAATTCTAATAATTTATCAAGCATGCATTTATGAAGATCGATAGTGTCGTCCAATTGTTCAAATAGTAAAGACAGTTTATTCTGTTCTTCAACAAATGGTATAGTTACTGTTATTTCAGACATAACATTATTCATTAATTTAGGATTTCCAACTTTAGAAACGTGTTTCCAAGCGATCTTGTTTATGATTTCAGAGATAGCTTTATTCGCGAATCCTTTATCAGATAATAATACTCCATTTACATTGGTACTATAAAACTTTCCTTTTCTAAAGTTTACAGTTCCTGCATTCGCACCATCGGTAGTCCAAGTAATTGCATTCTCAAAAAGGTACTGATCATAAAAACCCATCAAACCGTTGTTCTTTGTTTGAGAAGAATATACGGGATAAATGAAATTGTTTGTTTCCTTATCTTTCGTTTTTGTGGCCGCCAATACTTGTCCCCTTGTAACAGTAAAAAGTTCTCTAATCTTACGCTGTTCCCATGGTTCGGAAAAACCAGCAAATCTTAGTGCTGGAATATTTCCTTTATTCTGAGGGCACATCAATTGTAGATACGATTGTTTCAGCTGTTCTAATAAGGTTAGCTTTCGTTGATGAAGAGCGATAGTGTTATCAAGATTTTTGAAGAAGTTTCCGATTCGGGTTTGTTCTTCCTTTTTGGGGTACACAAGCGTTACTTCTTTTAAGTCTGAATTATGTAAATGAACAACTGATTTCCCTTGCGCTTTTTTACTTAATTCCTTTTGTTGTCTACCATTTGAAATTGTAAGAGCTAGAAATGACGGGTCAATTTCTGTATTAGGTTTGACAATATTTAAATCTCCACCAAGGATGATTCCCGGTTTTGCCACTACTGATGCTCTTGAAATATCTTCTGACGTCTCTCCTGACGCGGGAACGATTATTTCGTTTCCAGCACTTATTACAGACTTTTCTTTTTCATCTACAAATGTGTCGACATTTTCTATAACCGTTTCATACTTGGTGTATAACCGTCCATAGAGTATTATCGGTTTCCCTGTAGCCTTTAAATCTCCTTTAGTGTATCCAGCTCCCTTTGAAAAGGATGCTAATTCACCTAACTTACGCTGTTCCCAAAAGAAATATCAGAATTTATAAAACAATCGTGATATAATTTAATAGATAATTTGTGGGGGAATTAAGTATATAGTT
>CAXYVG010000140.1:0-7618 GCA_964292325.1 uncultured bacterium
CCAAGTAGATTGATTGCATAAAGTTCCTTCAATTCCGATCTGCCCTCCCGTTTTCACATCCTACTTCAGTTCAATTTTGTTGCCATTCCTTTACAACAGCTTCCCAATTGGCCGTTCTCTCGACCAATTTCCCATCAGCATCCTTTCTTGTCCAAACATCCCAGAAATCAGGGTCATCAGAATGGGGTTGCTGCTCTTTCGTCAAATTTTTCATTTTAACTAAGACAGGAAGTTCAGATGCCCAGCCCATCAGTATTGCATGTTGAGATGGCAATGAAGGCAATTCACGGAGTAATCCTCGCAAATTGTCGGGTACCATTTTATGAACTTGCTCCTGATCTTTGTCATTGCTAATTCGATGCAGAAGAAAAGTATTACATTGAGATAAAACTGTAGGTGATAATTCTGATGGTCGTTGCGAAGAAATAACCATACCGAGACCAAATTTCCTGCCTTCTCGTGCAATTTTCTCAAATACTTGACAGCAAACAGCTGCGACATCCTGATTTTCACTGTCCTCACGATACCGTTTAATAAATGTATGTGCTTCTTCAGCAACAAGTACCGTAGGTAAAGATTTGTTATATAGTCGTCTATAACGTTGCAATGATTCAAAAATAATTCTTGAAATGACAGCTGTCACAAGATGAGTAATTTCAGTTGGTACTAAAGAAAGATCAATAATTGAAACGCAGCTATCACCATCACCATCTTTCCCAATATATGTTTCTAACCAATTAGCCAAGTCAACTCTATGCTCTGAGTCATTGGTTATGGGTTTCATTCTTGTATCCGCAAGCATTGTGCGTATTCTAGCTACTAGATATTCAACATATTGCTCGCTACCATTTTCTTGTGCTAACGCCTCTAAATAGGAGACTAAATTATTTCCGTCAAAAGGGACGGGGATATCCTCGTTTTTAGGAAGGAGTTCACACTCATCGCCTCCAAGGCTCTGAAATGAAGATAACACTCCATTTATGATGTTATCAACTGCGCTAACTTTAGCATTGTAATCTGGATATCTGCCTTCTCTTTGCCCACAAAAATCTTGAATAGAGATGATTAATTTATCTAGCTCAGGGCATGGTGTAGTTAATCTCGCTTTGTATTCTTCCAGACTCTGACGCCAAATATTAATTTTAGCCAAAAGATTTTTGGCTCCAGGGAAATCATTAAGTGCCGCTGCTCCTTTAGATTTATCCGCTTTTAAAGAAACCAAAATTGTACCTAGGTATTTTTTAACTTCTATATCTATATTCTTTTGTAAATCAAATTCTTCATTTCTCATTGCTCTCAAGGAGCGTTTTAGTAATGGAAGTTGTGCTTTAGGACTTGCTTGCGTGAATGATGCCCACTCCGAACTATTCCAAAACCATGAGGGTACTTGTAATTGGTTTTCACTGCCTTCAGCCTCAACCTTAAATACTCTACCTTTAAATTTCGTCGTTGGCCCCAAAGCACGTGCATACTCGCCGTTGGGGTCTAGGATGATAAATCTGGCATTTGGTTTTATTTGTGATTCCAATGCAGATTCGAGTGACCACTGGATTAATCCAGATACAGAGCAAGACTTACCGCTACCAGTATTTCCGAGCACTGCTATATGACGACCAAATAATCTATCAGGATCTACAGCTACATTTGCATTGTTCGCAAGTGGACTTTGTCCAATGATCACTCGCCTATTATTTCCAGATTCGACTATTGATCTAAGTTGTAAATCTGTCGGTAGTAAAATAGCAGCCCCAATAGAAGGAAACGATTCAGAACCTCGTTGAAATCTGAAATAATCAGTACCATCTTTGGACAAACGTTTAAGCATTCCCACCGGATTCAAACTTATTTTTTTTCGGGGGAATGGTAGATTTACTAAACCAAATTCTTGAACATCTCTTTGTTTTGGATAAGGCGAATGTTCTACAGCAAGCCACTCTATTTGCCCAACTAAGTAACCATTATCACATGATATTAATACATAACTGTTTACTCTTGGAAAGTTTCTAGGCGTTCCTGCATTCAAAGCAACAGTATCAGGTGAGTCAATCTCTAATATTGCTCTAATTTCATTAGGTGAAACAAAATCTACAGTGCCGACCCTGAGTTGCTCACCTTGTTCAATCGGAAATGAGTTCATTCAGCATCCTCGCTATTATTTGAAATTGTTGTACGATATAAACCCCTTGATTTCAATAGTTCTGCCATACGAATTGATGATCTGTCTATCGCTGCTTTAGGAAGATAAAAATCCACTAAATTCTTGATATCTCCAAAGTGGTCACCAAGTAATAAAGATATTTGAGCTTTTCTTCCACTTTCGTTTACAAAGCGCATAATTCTACCGAGTGGATCGCCGTAGGCAATTATTACTATATGCGTTGAGGGTATTGTCAGCATGTCAATAATAACACGGTTTATATGTTCATCTCCAAAACTATAACCATATGTTACCAAAGTACTATTAGGACGACATGTTGCAGATGCTAAGTCTCTGAATAGTTCAACATAAGGGTATTCTGATGTTTCTCGGTCTTTAACCGAGTTTGGATAAATCATTAATTGATGATAGTTCGCTGCTCCAGCAGCCTCCACTTGTAAAAAGGGTTCCACCGAACTCGCACCAAAAGGTAATCCAAATCGCCTTATGGCTCCTTCGGTAGTATACCAGTCCAATGAGCCATGTAATTTAGTAAAGCGCGCCACACCTTCCAAATATCTTGGTTCACCACGAATACCCGGTGGATTATAATGATAGTCGACTTCTAGTCGCGAAGATCTGAAAATAGGCGCTATAGTACCAACAAATCTGTCAATTAGTCGAATACCTGCTATTTCAGCTCCTGCTTCAATTATCCTGTCGTAATTCGTCGTGAAAATATGTAATCGATCCCTTGTCGCTGTTCGACTTGAAAAACTCATCAAAAAACTTACTAAATAATTAAACGTTTGTGTTTTTAAATCGTTTTTTGCATCGCGAATTAACTTTTCCCCATTACTAACTGAATCTGAGAATAATTTCAAACATCTTGTTAGCTCATTATTTAACTCAACTAACTCACTTTTTAAATTTCGATATGGGAGAGCACCAGGAGGCGGTTCTGGAAGTGGGAGATTTTGCGCAGTTAAAATCTCTAATCCTTTAATTAACTCATTAATTGAACGGATTTGGTCTTCAATATTACCTCTTCCTCTTCCTGAGGCTTCAGCTGTTTTAGCTACATAACTATCTATTTCAGCCTTGCAAACTTTGAGATCATTAATCCATCCCATGCCTTGAGGTTTCGTGCCTGTCGCTGACTCTTGGATTGCTGAACTAAGTCCCGCGCCAATAAGTATATTTAGGTGTTCAGACTGAAAAAGAGCAGTTAACCAAGGTTCTATTCTTAAACGCAAAAAATCAGGAGTGATTTTATCTCCTGGTTTTGCCCATGAGCAGTGTCCAACAACTTTAAATGCACCAACTTCGCTGTGTGGATCCAACTGAACCGGAGACTGGTCATCTCCAAGCTTTAAGTATTGACTCACTTTGAATTCATCCTTCGTTAGAGTTAATAGCTGTTTTTCTTTTCAGCCTAAAATAGGTCGCCCTTGATATACCCGTTTTTTCCATTACTTCCTTAACTTGTACGTCCTTATTAATCAATTCATTAGCTAATTCAGCCTTCTTGTGAGGCTTTCTTCCGAATTTGACCCCCTTAATCATAGCGGTCTTCCGCCCATCGTTAGTTCGCTCCAAGATCCTTTCTCGTTCCGCCTCGGCAACAGCTGCTAGTATCTGGATAACCATTTTTCCCATTGTGCCTTCAGTACTAAGACCATTCTCTAGAAATCGGATAGCGATGCCTTTTTTATAGCAAGTATCCACAATACGAATCATATCAGCGGTATTACGTCCTAGACGATCCATTTTAGTACAGAGGATGATGTCATCTTTCTCCGCTCTGGCAAGGAGTCTCTGTAGCCCTGCACGCTCATCAGTTGCTCCTGACATCATGTCAGTAAATACACGATCATCCCTCACTCCCGCTGTTTTGAGTTCAGTAATCTGGCTCGTCAGTTTCTGATGGCTGGTTGATACTCTTGCATATCCTAATAATGCCATTTTGGTCTCATAAATCGATATTGATACTGCGTAGTATCATAAGGTATAAATCGCGATTTTTGATACTAATGTATGATGCCGTTTTGAGCAGTCTCACAATTTATAATATTTGAGACGGTTAAAAAAAGGACAGAACTCCCGTTTACGAAAGGATGCGCAATGAGTGATGACTTTCTTACCAGCGAACAGACAGAAAACTACGGTCGCTATGTGGCAGACCCAAATGAGGTTCAGCTGGCTCGGTATTTTCATCTGGATGAGCGTGACCTTGCTTTTATTAATCAGCGACGGGGAAAACATAACCGGCTGGGGATTGCACTTCAGCTGACTACGGCGCGCTTTCTGGGAACGTTTCTTCCTGATCCCCTTCAAATTCCCTCATTCATCCGTTTTTACATTGCGGCACAGTTGAACATCAGCCGACCAGAGATCCTTTCCCGGTATGCTGAAAGAGAAAATACCCGCTGGGAGCATCAGGGGCTTATCAAGCTCTATTATGATTATCATGATTTTGGTGATTTCCCCTGGACATTCAGACTGAAGCGTTTGCTCTATACTCGCGCCTGGCTCAGCAATGAGCGTCCAGGTCTGCTGTTTGATTTTGCTACCGCATGGTTGCTGCAAAATAAGATCCTGCTACCCGCAGCCTCGACTCTGACAAGGCTGATTGGCGAAGTACGCGAACGGGCAAGTCGACGATTATGGCGAAGGCTGGCTTTGTTGCCAGACAGCTGGCAGAAAACACAACTGGACGGTTTACTTGAAATACCTGAAGGGCAGCGTATATCGGTGCTGGAGGAGATGCGAAAAGGTCCTGTCACTATCAGTGGGCCGTCATTTACAGACGCCCTGGAGCGATATACCCGACTGCGTAGCATGGAGTTTTCCCGGTTGAATTTCTCCGGTCTGCCTGCCATCCAGCTGCGGAATTTGGCCCGTTATGCCGGAATGGCTTCGGTGAAATACATTTCAAGAATGCCTGACGAACGGCGACTGGCCGTGCTTACTGCGTTTGTGAAAGCACAGGAAATTTCGGCGCTTGACGAGGCCGTGGATGTGCTGGATATGCTTATTCTGGATATCACGCGTTCTGCAAAAAATATCGGGCAGAAAAAGCGGCTCAGGACCCTGAAAGATCTTGATCGTGCCGCGCTATTACTGGCACGGGCATGCACGTTATTACTTGATGAGAACACCGATGAAGCAGCTCTGCGGCAGGCTATTTTTCGCCGCATACCAAAGGACAAACTGGCTGAATCCGTCGGCAAGGTAAATGAGCTGGCGCGCCCGCAAGATACTCAGTTTCAGGATGAAATGGTGGAACAATATGGACGGGTGAAGCGTTTCCTGTCCGCGATGTTGCGTGACTTACACTTTCAGGCCGCCCCGGCCGGGGAGCTCACGTTGTCAGCAATCCATTATCTGGCCGAACTGAGTGGCTCAAAAAAGCGAATTCTCGACGATGCACCAGAGCAAATCATTTCCGGCCCATGGAAACGTCTGGTCTACGACAGAGATGGTAGGATTCTACGAGCGGGTTACTCGCTGTGTCTTCTCGAGCGCCTTCAAGATTCTTTGCGCCGTCGTGATCTCTGGCTGGAGAACAGTGATCGGTGGGGGGACCCGCGTCAAAAATTGCTTCAGGGAGCTGAATGGCAGGCACAACGCATCCCGGTATGTCGGGCGCTGGGTCATCCATCAGACGGAACTAAAGCAGCAGAACAACTGGCTACGCGGCTTGATGACACATGGAAATCAGTGGCTTCACGTTTTGCCTGCAACGCAGCGGTCAGCATAAGCAATGAAGGTAAGCATCCCTCACTGACGATTAGCAGTCTGGATAAACTGGATGAGCCACCGGCACTGATACAATTGAATCGTCGGGTAAGAGAACTGATCCCACCCGTTGATCTGACTGAGCTGTTGCTTGAAATAGATGCCCGAACCGGTTTTACCCGCGAATTCAGCCACGTCAGTGAATCAGGTGCTCGGGCGCAGGATCTCCAGGTCAGTCTGTGCGCAACACTGCTGGCAGAAGCCTGCAATATAGGGCATGAACCCCTGATAAAGCATAATATTCCCGCGCTTACTCGCCATCGTCTGAGCTGGGTTAAACAAAATTATCTCAGGGCAGAAACGCTGGTCACCGCTAATGCACGGCTGGTTGATTTTCAGTCCACGCTGCCGCTCGCGGGGTACTGGGGAGGTGGTGAGGTTGCCTCCGCAGATGGTATGCGTTTTGTCACACCGGTTAAAACGGTTAATTCCGGACCAAATCGTAAATACTTTGGTTCAGGACGCGGTATCACCTGGTACAACTTCGTCTCCGATCAATACTCCGGTTTCCATGGCATTGTAGTTCCCGGGACGCTTCGTGATTCCATCTTTGTACTGGAAGGGCTTCTGGAGCAGCAGACCGGGCTGAATCCGGTAGAAATTATGACGGACACGGCAGGATCCAGCGATATCATTTTTGGCCTGTTCTGGTTACTGGGCTACCAGTTTTCCCCTCGTCTGGCCGATGCAGGCGGGGCGATATTCTGGCGGGCAGATAAAACGGCACATTATGGTGCCCTGAATGAGCTGGCCCGGGGATGTGTTGAACTGTCAAAAATAGAATCCCAATGGGATGAAATGATGCGAATGGCGGGCTCACTGAAGCTTGGGACCATCCATGCATCAGAGCTTATTCGTTCACTGTTGAGAAGTAGCCGACCATCTGGTCTGGCTCAGGCGATTATGGAAGTGGGCCGGGTCAACAAGACGTTGTATCTTCTCAACTATATCGATGATGAGGATTACCGGCGTCGGATCCTCACTCAGCTCAACCGGGGAGAAGGACGCCATGCAGTGGCTCGAGCCATTTGCTACGGACAACGTGGTGAGATTAGAAAACGCTACCGTGAAGGGCAGGAAGATCAACTCGGTGCTCTGGGTCTGGTGACCAATGCGGTTGTGCTGTGGAATACACTTTACATGCAGGAGGCGTTGTCACATCTTCGCAAATCGGGGGAAACACCTGAAGAGGAGCATCTGGCAAGATTATCGCCGCTGATACATGGCCATATAAATATGCTGGGACATTATACGTTTTCGTTACCGGAAGATATTCTGAAGGGCGAGTTAAGACCATTAAATTTGAATACAAACAATGAATTAACCTCTTAGCGTGGTTTTTTACATCATTGGACCTCGAACCCCATCTAGCAACCGGATAAATCCGGGGCGTTCGCTGGCAGCAACCGAGCCACTGATATGCTCCTCAATAAGTCGTTGGGATCTGATGGCAAAACCTGCCGCTTCAATTTCACGACGCTGGTTTTCTGTGGTCTGTTCCAGAGTTGAGACCCTGCAGTAGGCAAAAACACGTGACATGGGAAACTTTCCGTACGAAATAGGTGTCCGAATTATAACGTATGTCCGAAATTAATTTCACTAAGTTTCGGACATGTGCTGTAAGCGGTGTACGAAACCGACCGGTTTCGGTCATAGCCAATCCATAACATATGGAAACTA
>CAXYVG010000141.1:0-7527 GCA_964292325.1 uncultured bacterium
AGTATATTTGGATTTTTTATAACCGGAAGCGGATGCACTCCAGTCTTGACTATACGACGCCGGAGAAATACTACGCTGCACGTCTTATACAGGAATTAGCAGCGTAGGTGAAAATTTCCATAAGCGTACCAAGAGTTGCTATTTCAAGCCACCAGCAAGCTTGAATGGCTTAGTGTGGCGAAAAATCACGCAGTTTTACGAAATCGAGAGATTCCTTTCGTTTTCAGTGTCTAACCGCGCGGGGAAAGGTCAGTCTCGACCGGCCACTCATATTTCTTTTTATCGCTCACATCAATATTTTCCCCTATTTGAACTTCAATGGCTTCCAACTTCGTGACAGCAGATAAAAGATGACGAGAACCATGTGGCAAACGAATAGTATCGCCCTGATGAACTCGCGTCATCAAACCATCCACAACAGCATCCCCTTCGCCAGAAACGATATTCCAAACTTCATCCCGACTTTCATGTGCATGATAGTTCATCGCATGTCCAGGCAGCAAGATTACCTTAATGGTGAGACTACAATCCGATGAGTCCAATACCGTAAAGAATCCCCAGGATTTCTCTGCCATCATCACCTGTTGATGAATCGCTTCAACATAAGGTTTTAGATAGCTTGACTGATGTTTGTCCGCCACCAGAACGCCCTCTGGGCTGGCTGCTACTACCAAATCCTGTAGCCCTAGACCAATAATCGGTACATCCAATTCATTTACGATTTGTGTATTGATAGATGTTTCGTCCAACACAGCCTCTCCGATTATGGGATCTTGCATGGCCTCTGTCAATGTATTCCAGGTCCCAAGATCCTTCCAGATGCCATGAAAGCGTTGCACCGCAATACTTGATTCCTGCTCCGCCACTGCATAATCAAAAGAAACCTTTGGCAACTCTTCATAATGCTGATAAAGTACATTATAGCTACTATAACCTAGCAATTCCTGCGCTTTCTCAAGTACATAGTCAAGCTTATACGCAAATACTCCAGCATTCCATAGTGCCCCATGCTTGATATAACCACAGGCAGTTGCCTCACTCGGCTTCTCCTTGAATGTGCGAACAGGTGATACCATATTTCTGCTTTCTGGAATAATGTATCCATATTTTTCACTAGGATAAGTTGGCTCGATTCCCATCAACAGCAACTTTGCTACATCATGCTGTACCTGATCCCCAAGCTCCTGAAGTGACTCAAAATAACCATTTTCTACATAGGGATCAACAGGGCAAACCACAACTGACGCGCCCCCATCTACGCCCTTTTTGTCATGAAGATAAGCCGTAGCCAATGCAATAGCAGGAAATGTATCTCTACGACATGGTTCCACCGAAATTCCGATGTCCTCTCCCAAATGATTATGGATAGCCGATACCTGAGACCGAGAAGTCGCTACTGTAATCTGTGAACCTGGCGCAGCCTGCATAATCCCACGATACATACGCTGTGCCATCGATTCATATTCCCCATCAGGAGACTTGAATATCTTGATGAACTGCTTGCTGCGTATATCATTAGACAACGGCCATAGCCTTTTGCCAGACCCCCCCGACAATAAAATAATATTCAAAGTAATTATTCTCCTATTGCAGATGAAGATAGATTAACGCTCGGCCCTCATTGGATTCTGCAGAAAATCCTGATAGGTCAGTCGAATACCATCCTCAAGTCCTGTCTTGTAAATCCAACCAAGCCTTGTCGCTTTACTGACATCCAAAAGCTTGCGTGGCGTACCATTCGGCTTCGATGAATCCCACCGAATTTCTCCCTCATAGCCGATAACCTTAGCCACTAGTTCCGTAAGTGCCTTAATCGTAAGTTCCTTACCCGTACCAGCATTCACGGTCTCATTACCACTATAGTTATTCATTAGGAAAACACAGAGATTCGCCAGATCATCAACATACAGGAACTCACGTAATGGCGAGCCATCGCCCCAGCAAGTAACCGAAGTCAGTCCTTGCTCCTTTGCCTCATGGAAACGGCGGATAAGTGCTGGCAACACATGACTGTGTGTAGGATGATAGTTATCATTTGGGCCATAAAGATTAGTAGGCATAACAGAGATATAATCTGTACCATATTGGCCATTCAGGTATTCACAATATTTCAAACCGCTGATTTTCGCCAAAGCATAAGCCTCATTTGTCTGCTCCAATGCAGAAGTCAACAAGCAGCCCTCTTTCATTGGTTGAGTAGCTAAACATGGATAAATACAAGAGCTACCAAGGAACTCCAGCTTCTTGCATCCATTCTGCCATGCTGCATGTATAACATTCATCTCAAGAATCATGTTATCATACATGAAATCTGCCTTAGCAGTTGCATTGCCCATGATGCCACCCACTTTTGCAGCAGCCAAGAATACATACTCCGGCTTCTCCTCCGCAAAGAAGTTCTCTACCGCCTCCTGACGAGTGAGATCTAACTCCTTATGCGTATGAGTAACAATATTCCTATATCCTTGACGTTTCAGTTCACGACAGATGGCTGATCCCACCATGCCACGATGACCAGCTACATAAATCTTTGCATTTTTCTCCATCATAATGAATCGCCTTCTTCTTATTTCACGATACCTTTTTCAAGATATTCCTCTAGGTTAACTTCAATATTTTCCTTGGCACGTTCTACAGCGACCTTCTGCATATCATGTTGAACCATGATACGTACTAGTTCTTCAAAGCTGGTCTTAGTCGGATTCCAACCAAGCTCCGTTTTTGCTTTTGTCGGGTCTCCCCAAAGATTCACCACGTCCGTCGGGCGATAAAAATCTGGGCTGACCTCGATGAGCACATTGCCTGTAGCCTTGTCATAACCTTTCTCATCCATGTCCTCGCCCTTGAAACCCAGCTCAATACCGACATAATGGAATGCCAGCTGACAGAACTCACGTACACTGTGCTGGACACCAGTTGCAATGACAAAATCTTCTGGCTTCTCATGTTGCAGAATCAACCACATACACTCCACATAGTCTTTTGCATACCCCCAGTCGCGCAGGCTCCCAAGATTTCCAAGATAAAGCTTCTCCTGCGTTCCCTGCTTAATACGAGCCACAGCCAGTGTAATCTTGCGTGTAACAAAAGTCTCACCGCGACGTTCTGACTCATGATTGAACAAGATACCCGAACATGCAAACATATGGTAGGCCTCGCGGTATTCCTTCGTGATCCAGAACCCATACTGCTTTGCTACAGCATATGGGCTATAAGGATGGAATGGTGTCATCTCATTCTGTGGCACTTCCTCCACCTTGCCATAAAGCTCAGAAGTAGATGCCTGGTAAATACGACAAGTATCAGCCTGACCAGTCAAACGTACGGCTTCGAGCATCCGTAAAACACCTGTAGCATCAATGTCTGCCGTAAACTCCGGCACGTCAAACGAAACCTGTACATGCGACTGAGCTGCAAGATTATAGATTTCATCCGGGCGTACTGAACCAACAACGCTTACCAGGCTCACGGAATCTCCTAAGTCTCCATAATGCAAATGAAAATGTATATTCCCCTCTAAATGGGCGATACGCTCTCGAAAACCCATCGAACTACGACGAATGATACCATGCACATCATATCCCTTCTCCAGCAATAACTCAGCAAGATAGCTACCATCTTGCCCTGTCACGCCCGTAATTAATGCTTTTTTCATATAATTTATCCTTCCACATAAAAATTCATTGATTCGTTGTAAAATGAAATTGAACACCTAATAATTCAAAAATATCCGTAATGCATTGACTTAGGGTAGAATAGAAGTTCACACACACTATTCAAAGGAGTCATCACACTATGGACACTCCAAATTCTACCACAAATGAAGCTGTACGTAAATCCGGCAAGCACTTCACTCTGAATCAGCGTGGTATGATCCAAGTTTTTGCAGCGTGAAGGCAAATCACTCCGGGCTATAGCCGAAGCCATCGGATGCGCCCACACTACAGTCATTTATGAACTACAGCTGGGTCCGACTGCCAGGACTCATTCTAAGGGCCACGCCCCATTCTATACCGCTAAGCACGGCCCCAAAGCATATGAAACCCACAGAGTCAACTATAATGGTCTCATAAATTAAGACATTTTTTGAACACGTTTATAATGAACCTGATATACTGTAGATAACACTCGAAAGAAGGTTCATTTATGTCTCGAAAAAGAAGAAATTTTACAGCAAAATTAAAATCGGATCTTGTTCTTGAACTGCTAAAGGGCGAGAAAGATCTCAACTCGATAGCTACCGAAAATAGCATACAGCCAAATCTTTTGCGAAATTGGAAAAAGGAATTTCTCGATAAAGCCTCTGTTGTCTTCGATGATTCCCGTGAGGAAAATATCAGAGAAAAGCTTGATGAGGAACGCAAAGAGAAAGAAGCATATGCTAAAAAGGTTGGCCAGCTCACCATGCAGGTGGACTGGTTGAAAAAAAAATCTACAGAACTCCTTGGACCTGACTACGAAAGTAAATTTAGTCCGAAACCTTTTGACGACTAAGGAACTTCCAGCTCAAAAAGGCGCTGAATTACTTGAAGTAAATCGTACTAGCATTTATTACAAGGGGACGCCAATTTCCGAAGAAGAGCTTGCATGTAAGGCCATTATAGACCGTATTCATACGGATAATCCCGCTTGGGGCGCACGTCAAATGTCATCTCAACTTAAAAGCCTCGGTTATTTAGTAGGTCGCAGGAAAGCACGCCGATATATGACGGAAATGGGAATTGACGCGATATATCCGAAGATGAATCTTTCAAAGCGCATGCAGCAGGCAAAGGTATGTCCTTACTTACTGCGTAATGCCGTAATATCTCGGCCAAATCAAGCCTGGTCAATAGACATCACCTATATTCCCATCAAGCGAGGATTCCTTTATTTGACTGCTGTCATCGATTGGTATAGCCGATGTATTGTTGGCTGGGAGGTAGATGATACATTGGATACAAGAATGGTCATTCATGCACTTGGAAAAGCTTTTAGAGTTGCCAAGCCACTAATTTTAAATTCAGATCAGGGGTGTCAATTCACTAGCAATGAGTATATTGAATTTCTCAAGGGGAATAATATCCGTCAAAGCATGGATGGGAAGAGCCGATGGGCTGACAATATTATGATTGAGCGTTGGTTTCGAAGTTTCAAGTATGAAGAAGCTTATCTGACCCAATATGCCAACCTAAAAGAGGCGCGTCAAGCAATTAAGAAGTATATCTATACCTACAATTTTAAACGGCATCATTCAGCAATTGATTATCAGGCGCCAGCTACGCTGTACTATCCAGCAATGCTGATAGACTATGCCACGGCTTAATGTTCATTATAAAATCTTTAGATTTCTGTCTTGACAACTGAGCCATTATAGACCACGTCTGCGCAATCAAGCTCTCTACAGTCCTAGTCACTAGTTTTTCAACATTGTAGACTGGTAAAATGACACTAATCAGCGGTTGCTCCGCGCCTAGTGCCATTACACTGCTACCTGTTTAATCATTAAACAAAACACAGTAAAAAAATCAATTTCTCCCATCAATGCTATTTTAAACCATCCTATAAAAGTAACTATCATATTTTTATTGTTATATTTCATAAATACACTCCCTCATAAATATAACTATATGAATATATGAATATATCTCTATATTATATTCATATACCAATAATGAATTATTTATACCTTTCCGACCGACCATTGCTGACGTACTGCATGAATAACTTCTTTTATGCCACCAATTCTGTATTTATCAATAATTTTTTTAGGAAGTGCTGCAGGATGGGTCAGACCATTTTTTATCAGTCTAACATCCTTATATCTTCTACTATTTATTGCCTGAGCCGCTAATGATACATTGCTTCCATCAGCTAGTCGCGAATCAGGTTTCGCCGTTGCAATTAGGTAATCTGCACGAGAAAGTAACATAGCATCCTGCATGGCTTCTAAGCCTAATTTGTACATATGTTTTTCTCTAGGATATGATCTTAATTTATATGCATTAACTTTGTTATGTGTCCTATAATAATTTGTGCATACTAATCTATCCCCGAATTCCTTTTTAAGAAAAGTCTCGTATTCCTTTTGCTCTGTTGCTAGAAGTATTTTATCGATATCATAACAAGCTAACATATAATAAATATTTTCGATCATTTGTTGTACTGTTGCTGGTAGAGGGTGTTCCGCAGCTGTTTTTACTTCCCAGCCTCTAAAATGTACTCCTAAAATTTTTTTACCTACCAGTTCATTTTTTTTATAAAACTCATCTATTTTATTAATAATTTCCGGCGTTGGTTTTAAATATTTGCTTATTAACTTTTCAACCACAGCCGGTTTTTCTGCAAGCACATCATATATAAAATAAGGGAATTTTCCATTGCATAACATATAATCATCAGAACTATAAACCTCTAATAGGTTATAGGAAGACACGGGCAAAAAATAATATTCCCATGCATTTTTTGTCTCTTTTATATCATACTCATTATATAGCGTTGGAAAGTTCTCCATATCGATAATTGGTATACAATTATGCTGTTCTGCAATAATGCAGTGTCCAAGCACATGAAAAACATTTGACCAAAAGCCTGACCCGCCAGCTTCCCTATAAATAACATAAAATTTCGGATCATCAGAAAACATTTTCCCTTTATCTACTTTGCGACTACTCATAAAATACACCTCGTATATCTTAAATTTCTAATAGAATAATTCAAAAATCGCATTATTCTCTATAACAAGGTTCAATGCATCCAATCCTCTACCATACAAGTCAAACACGCCATATAACGACGCTAATAATATTATAGAAAATAATCCGATATTTCTCCTATACTTGGAAATATATGGCAACATGCCAATTATGCCAATATATATTAGTAACAAGTTATTTCTAGCCATTCTCCCTGCGTCTGCATTTATAGCAAATAAAGGTACAATAATACATAAGTATCCTAAAAATCGGGACATAGTCAAAATATAATTATGCAAAAACAGATTATTATTTTGAATATTTCCTACTGATTTTTTCTTAAAATAAGTAAATATTACCCAACCAAACACTATCGTAAGATAAGGTATCAAATAAGAATAATGTACTGTTTCTTCTCCCGTATATAGCATAAAATGTACCGCATTATTGCCTAAATTCATCAACCATAACGATACTAAAAGCACAGCTGTACTTACATAATTCGAATAAAGTGGCAAACAAATACCAATAGTTCTGAAAATCTTATATACACTTTCTCCAAACCTCACTTTTCGTAACCATTCTATAAAAACGAATGGTATATATAGCAACGCTATTTCATGTATAGAACAAGCAATTACCAGCAACAGTAAATATTTTAGCCATGCATACCTTCCGCCTTTACTATATAAATATATAGCCGTAAGGAGTAATATTTCTACAAAAAAATTTCTCACTTGTATAACATCTACAAAAAATGGTTATATAATATATATTGGAATTAAATCCTGCATTAGTTTATTTTCTTTACTTATATTTTTAGAAACAACGATCATACTTAGCAGCAATAACA
>CAXYVG010000142.1:0-7370 GCA_964292325.1 uncultured bacterium
CTTAATGTTGGGATTATTTTAACGCATCGCTATGCTTCCGTCAACTGTTTTATTTTTTAAGCTTCTTTAATTTTTTGATTTTTAAATGAAATTTTTTTTAAATAATATCTACTGTTTAATTGATAAATCCTATAGTAACAACGTTTTTAGAGGTTTTTTTGTATAGTAGCTGCATGAAATCCATGGCAAAAAACTAAATACCCGTACACTTTTTCAAAATGATACGAAGAGGAAATGAAAATGCACTGAGAGCAGACCAATCGACAACTAACTCTTTATGACTTCGATCAGCCGTTGGCCCTCACGATAACCCCAGAAAACTGTTGGGTCAAAAAAGTGGCAACGATTCCCTTTTCGGTCATTGAAGATAAGTATGCGGCTCTGTTCAAAAATGGCAGTGGGAACATCGCAAAGCCATCGATAAGCAGTTGAACTACAGGCAGGATTTGGGGTACATCGATGCTTTTCTGGACCAAAGTTATACGCTGGTGCCGAAGAAAGCCGAACTGTTGGCAATATTACGGAAATTATACGAACAGCAGCATTACATGCATACGAGCAAGTCGCACAAAGTAGAGGATTGCAATGTCAGTATCAGCGAGCTCTTTACCCGCAGTGTTGTCCGGGGGATTTCGGAGTCAAACTGGATATGAGCATAACCAACGGTTACGTCAGAATCGAGAAAATTTTTTTCAATACTTACAAGGAGAGCGAATGTGTTATAGTTGCGGTAAAACGCTATAAAGAACGGGCGGGAGTGTATCCTGAACGTGTTTTAGTGTATAAAATATACCAAAATCGCATAAACTTCAGCCACTACAAACAACTAGGCATCCGAATATCCGGCCGTTGCTCAGAAGGCCAAAGAAGGATCAAAAATAGACAAAAAACAAGATTAAATCGACAATTACGATCGAATAGAGGTCGAATAAAGAGGCTTTGTCCTAGCAAAAAGAAAATACGGGCTCTGGTTTATTCGAACACGCCTTGAAGAGACTAGCCCATGTATGATTGCTTTACCCATTTTCACAATGAAGCTGTCAAAGGTTTGATTGCGCATTTTTTTGAATATCATCCAATTGTAAGAATTACCATGAATACAACGTCTGTTGAACCTGTATGCTAAATTTGGAATATATTCAGCAGGCATTACATAATATTAGTAGAAAAATTAAATAGGTATACTTTCATTAACAGCTTCTCTAGTTTGTTTATTGGTGAGTTCCAAATGTATAGACCGAGTCAAATGTCTATTCAATTTTCGTGTTCGTGAAAGATTGTTCATCTTGAAACCTATCAAGCTGTCTTCGTTAAACAGTGGTTCAACTGTAATCAAGGGATTGAAAAGATTGCTTCCAAAACCTGCTGTTAAAGCATCAGGTTTTAAAATTGCGAGTTTTTCTATCATTTCAGTAAAATCTCTTTTCAAACGATCTTTGGTAGCTAATCTAACTTCTTTCGACTTCTCAATTGTATCAAGAGTTATTACGTTATCGCCATTATCATCCCTTCTTACCAAAAGCGCATCAATCCAAAAGCATGGAATAGTATACACCTCAGAGGATTCTAACTTATATACTGATATTTCAGCAAAAATCTTATCAGAATCATGAAACTCTATCTCATTAAGTTTAGTCTTAGTGTTGACTGCACTGATTGCCTCTTCGATTTGTTTAAGATATTTTTCTTCAAACCCCATTATTTGTAATTCAGTACCAGTCTCTGAATTATAAAACACTTTATTAAAAAATAATTGTCCCTCCGTATTAAGATTAAATTTCATATTTGGAAGATTTGCATAATCTTTGAGATAATTAACTAACCATTTAGCGTTAATTTTTTTCTTTTGTTCCTTTACTTTGACTAGTTGAAATGAATTCAGGGATCGCTCACCATTGTTTCTAACGGTAATATCACAGTTTTGTGATATTACCAAGTAACTTGAGTCATCAATCTCAATAATATCTCCATAGGCAATATCATCGCTAATAAATGGGTGACTAATCTTGTTACCTCCGTGAATAGCAGAATTTACTTCTTTAATAAAGCGATACTTTATGGGAGCCTTATCAACCGCTATCGAATCTTTTTCAATTCTATTCTTTTCATATTTCTGAATAGAGTTGCGCAAAGGATTTACTAGTTTTTCATAGTTATTGCCTATATATTCCATATATGATGATTTAAACTTATTTCTGAAAATATCAAAAATTATTTTATCTATATGTTGTCCTTCCACTAGGTAATCATAATGAAAAATTGATTCATTGTGGTTTAAATCCCAAACCCTTTCTCTCAATGCATCTATACTTTCCTGAAATATTTCATCAAACGCATTCACATAGTTAGCTTTTTGAGATTTTCGGAGCGCGTCAATGAACGAGTCCTCATTGTGTAAACCTTTTGACAAAAAGTTAATATGCAGCGCTACTTCATTTGTCGTATTTTTAGGAAGTACGAGGGTTTTTTCAAGATACTCAATCGTGTCTTCATAGGAATGAAAATTAAGAGGTTCCGAAGAATACATAACTAAAAAAAAATTCCCATCATTCTTCAGATATTTACTCAACATTTCCAATATATCAATTAATCGTTTCTTACCGGTAATCTCGTCATGGCTAGCTAATTTCCGATCAAGTACAATTAGGGTTTTTTCATCTATCCCTTTAAGATTATCAAGTGCCTCCTCAATTACTTTAATTTCAGGAATACACTCGATAAAGTTGAGGTCTCTGACACCCCTTAACTGCCTATAACTTTCTTGCTGATTTTCGTTAATCTTCCTCAATGCATCAGTTCCTACAACATTTTCTTGTTTAAAGAAATCAGCAAACGAGCCGTCAACGTTGTCTTGTACAAATTCATTGAACTCATCATTAAAATCGTTTATAGAATCAAAAATATCAATTGTATGATCGTCTAACGTTGAGACTTTTGTTTCCATGGTAATTGTATAAAACACATCATCTATCGCTAGAATATTTTTGATGCCATATTCAACCAAACTTTCCATTTAGCTACTCATCCTCCGGAAACGTGATAATGAACTGGTATAAATTTCCATTTTCATTTTGTTTTTCAGATAAATCAATTGTTGCTCCTATCTCATTTAGTAAATTATTCACAATATACAATCCCATTCCTCTGCCATCGCCTGAGGGTTTATTCGTCACGAATGGTTCAAATATTCGTTTTGCAATATCCTTACTTATGCCAATTCCATTATCATATATGATTAGTTGTTTCTTCCTACCATTAAAATCAAAATGTATTGAGGGTTTTCTGATAGAATATCTCTCTAACCAATATGCAGAATTAATCAAGAAATTTTCAATGATTATTTTAAAACTATCTTTAACTAATGTACTCTCGAAATCACTTCCAGATAATATATAGTTAATTTTCGTCTCTTTGTACTCAAGCAATGGACTATCTTTAACAATTTCATCAATACTTTTTGCCACCCATAATTTGTCAAATCTTCTTCGCTTTGAATACGAGTTTACATCTAGTAAAGAAGCATATCTTGCGAGAAACTTGATGTCTGACTCGATTAATTTTATATTTAAATTAACTCCATCTTTGTCAGACCTTCCAAGAGCCCCACGGATACTTGTTGTGTATGACTTGATATTATTAGAAAGCCTGATAATTTCATGTGCCAAAGTTTCTGATATTATTGATGCACCGATAATTGGATACATATCAGCAATATATTTATTTTGATCTTCAACCTGAAGTTCCTTGTTCGTGAATTCTTTCTCAATTGATTCAAGATCATTCTTTAAATCAGCAACATCTTTTTGCAATTCTTTTGATATATTTTCGATGTCATCACTTGATAGTAGAGTAGGGTTCTCTGCTTTTACTTTTATATCACCTATTTTTTCTCCAACATTACGGACCTTTTCAGATGCTTCTTTTCTGTAATTTTTCCTCTTTCTAAATTCTAAGCCTGCTATTGTTATAATAGATTCCGGCAATACATCCCTTACTGCTTTTCGGTTGAAAGCAAAATAATCTGTAAGCCTACCATCCTCAATCGCTGCACTTTTATAAATTATCTCTTGCATAATTGTTAAAAAGTTAGCTCCATAAATATCCAATACGAGCCCCTGTCTATTTGTAAGCTCTTCAAGTAAATCTAAATTTGTCTCACCATTAATGTCCACAAATCCGGTAGTAGTATGTGTTTTAAATACTACGGATTTATACCGCTGATTATAATTAGACATTCCTAACCAATCATTACTGTTATCACCATATGGGAAAATCCTGAAGTTATTTCTATAGAGTTTTATACCAATAATGTTACTGATCAGCTTCTTAACATCCGGAGCAATAACACCCGTGCCAAAATCGAATCCATAAAATTCTCCATTAAAACTTCCTGGTAAATAGATATTATCGCTATACTCATCGCTCGTATAAGTATAAATGTCATCAACTTTTGATTGAGTAAGATTTTTATGCACATTATTTACTCTATCGATTAAAAAACATTTACTTACTCTTAAAAACATTTCATAAAAATGATCGTAATCAATATCCGGATTCACTAGATCGAAATCATACTTATCCATAAGTGAAAGTAACTCATCAACTTTTCTTATAATATATTTTTTACTTCGAACTATCGAATAAGAAAATTCTTTAGTATCTTGTTCAAATGAAAAAGTAAATGCAGAATCGCAAACTTGGTTAATATACGTTTTATCATATAAATTACTACGGAATTTCTGACCATCTAAATCTATGAGCACACGGAAATTGACCTTTTCGGCTAAATACGGATTCAGAAAAGCCAACACATCTGACTCAAGCTCTTTCGAAACTTTAGGGTTTTTCCAAAATGACAAACCTTTCAAACCTAATACTTCGATTCTGGTACCATGACTCTTCTTGTGTTGGAAGATTTTTGTATAATCATCCTTTGTTTCCAATTCAATTGGAACGCTTTCCACTGGTCCTTCTTCATTCTCGTATTTTTTCCAATTAATACTAAATTCATAATATACATTTAGGTTTTCAGCATACAGTTCTTTTCTGTCACGGTTTCCATAAACATCTACAATTTTCTGATCATTAATAAGCTGATCATCATTAATCAATGATGTGTCGAGTTTGGTCGTTACAATTAAGTATTCTCCTAATTGGTTTAAAGCTAACCTACCTATTCCCTTGTTTCCTTGTGCTAGCCTTTTGAATTTAGGAGATATTTTCTGGTATCTCTGTTTTATCGAAGTAGCAATCTTCAAAAAACCATTTTCAATGATAAAAAGATTCATTCCAGAACCGTCATCTTCAATAACTATTCTGCCTTCTCCATATTCAGATTTGTATGCAGTATCAATGGTGACAGTACATGTGTTAGCATCAGCATCTGATGCATTCTTAATTAACTCAAGTAAAGCCACCTTTTCGTTTTCAATTAATGCTTCGCCAAGATGGCTAATAATTCTTGAACCAATTGATAAATTCACAGATTTTGTGTTAGTCATATAAAAGTACCTTTCAAATTTCTGTTATTTTTGGAAAATCAAAACATACTCAGTATTCATAGATTCTACTGCTGTTCTATTGACTCTCGATACTTTTCTTGGCATCCGTTTCGAAGTAATATTTCTAGTTAACTCAGCCTTCAATTTATATCCGGAGGTTATAAAGAAATCCTTGGTTAACTCTGTTAATGGGAGAACTTGATTATCCACCCTTCTATTACCTATAGTCATCATTACAAACCCTTGTTGTTTTAACACATGATTGAAATTATTTAACACCTCGAAATAATCGGTAATAAAAGAAATAACTTTTGGACGTTTATTTTCCTTTATGGATGCCAGATATTCTGTAAGAATGTTGGTATTAACAAAATCAGCTAGTTCTTTTTTTCGTCCACCTAAACTAGATGAATCAATACTCGAATAGTTTTGAGTCAAATCCGAATCAAATTTATCCATATCTTTATTATCAATCCAATAGATGGGGAGCATAGAGAATTGACCATATGTAACAGTTGTAGAATTATCACCATAAGGTGGAGATGTACAGATAAACTCGACGCACTCGTTTTCCATATTTTTTAGTGCCTTCACGGAGTCGTCAATCGATAATTCTATTTTCCGTTCTCTCTTAAATGCAGGAAGCAGAATATAATGCTTTCTAATATTTGTCAAATAGTCCAGACAAATATTATCCTCCATCGACGAAATAACCTTTTCTTCCTTCACATGAAGTTTAAATGTAGAAGATCTAGTATTGCTATACTTTTTTAAGGGATCGATTAGGCAAACCCAAAAATACTTCCTAATATTCGCACATTGCTCTTCCATAATGGCTGTACGAATTTTGCTAAAAGTCACAATAAAGTCTTCTCTGTACCATTTTTGAATGTTTTGAAAGTTATGCAATTCAAAGTTATAATCATTCGAAGTAATTTTCTTTTCGATATCATTTATAGCCTTTGTAATTTTCTTCTGATCAATTCCCTGTAGTTTCACTCTTGTAATCAAGTTTGCCAAAGGATTAATATCAATACCCATAGGCTTTAGACCAAGATTTGCGCCTTCAACAAGTGTTACTCCAGAACCATGAAAAGGATCCAAAATATTACTAATTTTTGGGTTTTCCTCAATTATCATACTAATTAGTTCTTTTTGCATGTTGGGAACCATTGTTGCGGGATAGACACAAATATCGTGAATTCTTCTTTCCTGTTTTCCAGTAAAATCCCAATAACCCAATTTTTTTTTCTCTATCTGGGTAGCTAAGTTCATAGCTTGTCCTCATCTCATCTTTAGGGTAATTTCGTTCTCAATACAATATTACATTTCATTTGTCAATAAGTAAACATTATAAAAACCCCTTTCCTGATATTTGCTGATGATTCACAACATAGTTATACGAAAAGGGTTTTCAAAATAAACCTCATCATTACCATGGTGTAATTTTCCTGAATCATTCAATTCTTCTCAGATTGAATGATCCACAGTTAATTTATATAAAAAAGATGTCCCTTTCTGAACGTCAACCTTCAAACTACTCGAATGCTTTTGATTTTGCCATGATTATACGCAATTAGCCGCTCAGGTACTATCTTATAGTAATAGGTCAAGGTGTTCTGGAAAGTATCTTCAGACCTTATGGCAAACACATTGGATAATATATTTGAGAATATTCCTAGATAATCAGCCACAATTTTGATTGCTACTTTGGACATTTTTTTAATTTTTTTCATCAATGTGCTTTCTGATGCATTTCACCTCCTTGTTTAACGAGCGCTTTCATACACGTTATATTAAAAATGATGCTTTTGAAGATCGACGAATATATAAATGAAGAGAAACTGAATAAACAAGTCACTATATTTA
>CAXYVG010000143.1:0-7272 GCA_964292325.1 uncultured bacterium
TCCCAAAACTTTTTTTGTTAGGCAATCCATATTCTACACCTTCACTTTCAAAACTAAAAGTCTTACAAATTGCTCTTATATGTTAATACCTGAACCGTAGTTTCATCAAGTACCTTGGCTGTAACCACTCTGGTAGAGCTAATATTTTGCACCTTAATGATTTGCCCTAGACTACCATCTTGCATTGCGACTCCAGGTGCGGTGATTTCCATACTACCATTACGAGCAACAATATTGACATTGCTCCCTCGTTTAATTAGTAATGGTTTTTTCAGCATAGACTCCGTCATTACCATACCTGGCGCTAATGTTCTTCGCGCTACAAATCCTAGTACTTTATTGATATCCGTAAAGTATCCTGCTGCCAAATGTCCAATATCCTTACGTTCATAGCCTACTTTTTCCGTTGTTAGTATTTCCCCAAAGCTAAGCGGACCCGTAACAACTACGACTTGTTTATATAGCTTAACATCTAACTTTAATACTAACCTCGTGAATAGCTGTCCATTGATACGAATTGTAGCCGTAACATTGGTGGGTGTGTTATAGCGAATACCATACGGCAGAGTCATTGTAATATCGCTAGCGCCTACAGGAGTGATCACATCTTGCATACTACCAATCGGCGTTATCGTAAGATTCCCACTACTTGCAGACAAACCAGTTTGCTTTTCGATCAGCACTACTGCCTTAGCCAGCAGTTCTTCTCTCTTGATATATTGAGAGTTCGTAGACACTGTCACTTTTTCAGGAATTTCCAAATCCACATCACTAAAATCAGCCCCTGTGGCAGCTAAACGCATCTGCATAAATTCTCTGTTTAATACTAAACTATTACCAACAGATGGCACCGTGCCTAGTTTCAGCTGTTGAAAATGATTAACCGTTTCCATATCGCTACCACTGATCTCTGCGATTTTTCCAAGTGTAATAAATGGCCCATCCACGTTGGATTCTGGTGCTACCGCAATGGTTATTGTTGCGGCAAAGGCATAGGGAAGTAACAGGAGTAACTGTAATACTAGAAGGTAGCTTATTCTAACAAACATCGTTTTCATCTATCGTTTGAGATTCGCAGCCTGTTCTAACATGGTATCCGAGGTTGTAATTGCCTTGGAGTTTATTTCATAAGCCCGTTGCGCCACAATCATATTGACCATTTCTTCAACAACTTGGACATTTGACATTTCGATATACTTTTGTTGAATGGAACCTGCACCATCAGTACCAGGATTACTCAATACTGGATTCCCAGAGGCTGCCGTTTCTTTTAATAAGTTTTTTCCCATACTGTCAAGACCTGATGCATTAACAAATCTAGCAAGTTGCAGTTGTCCTAAATTCTGAGGTTCAGTTTGTCCAGGAACGGTTGCGGTTACAGTGCCTTCAGAGGATACTGCAAATGCAGTGGCATTCGTAGGCACAGTAATGGCAGGTTCTAACGGATAACCCTCAGAAGTAACAATTCTTCCCGTAGAATCCAATTTAAACGAACCATCCCGCGTATAATTAATCGTACCATCTGGCATACTAATTTGGAAGAAGCCATCTCCTTCAATCGCTAAATCGGTAGAATTTCCTGTTGATTGAAAACTTCCCTCTGTATAAATTTTTTGTGTAGCAACTTGACGTACACCACTACCCATTTGTATCCCAGTTGGCAACTGACTATCTGGCCCAGTTGTTGTCCCAGCCTGACGCATGGTTTGATACATCAAATCCTGAAAATCAGTACGGCTTTTTTTAAAACCTGTTGTATTTACATTGGCTAAGTTATTGGAAATTACATCAATATTAGCCTGTTGAGCAACCATCCCCGATGCGGCTGTCCACAAAGATCTCATCATAAGAATATCCTCCCTTATGTATCCATTTCCTTAATGCTATATATACTATCGTAATAACAGACGAATAAAATAAGTAGAAATATTTTCTTATATCTTACCTACCTCAGTTACAGCTTTACTAAGCAATTGGTCGTGAGATTGAACCACTTTACCGTTAATTTCATATGCCCGGTAATTGGAAATCAAGTTTACCATTTCGCCGACAACATTGACATTTGATTTTTCTAAAAAGCCTTGTCGTACACTACCGGTCGCTGCTTTTCGTTGCTGATTATTCGCTGCAATATATAAACTAGATCCTTCTTTTTCTAATTGTTTTTCATCGGCAAACTCTACTACTTGCAATTTCCCTGCTGGTTGGTTATCTACTAATACCGTTCCATCAGCACCAACTACCATGCTATTTCCTTGTATACGGATAGGACCATTTTGCCCAAGCACTCGGTTACCGTCTTGCGTAACCAGTTCCCCTCTTCTATTTTTAGAAAAAGTTCCATTACGAGTATAACGAACGCCTCGTGAAGTTTCTACTGCAAAAAAGCCTTTCCCCTCCATCGCTAAATCAAAATTATTGCCAGTGAGTCTGATTGTACCAGCCGACTGATCGGTTGCGACTTCATCAACCGTCACACCCATACCAAGACTACCGATCGTAGGAGCATCTGGACCATCATTAATTCTGGTTATTAAGACGCTAGCGAAATCCTTAGTAATCGTCACGTCTTTTTTAAACCCTGCAGTATCAGCATTCGCTAGATTATTCGAAATAGCATCTGTTCGTGCCATTTCAGCTATCATCCCTGATGCCCCAGTATAAAGACCGCGAATCATACTACCACTCCTTTAGGCTAAACTGCCTCTTTTTAACGTCGTCAGACTATCTTCAATCGTACCCAATGAATCTAATGCTTTGCCTGTCCCTAAAGCCACACAAGATAAAGGGTCTTCAGCCAAGTACGTAGGGATACCGGTTTCTTGCTGAACTAGCTTGTCCAGTCCATATAGCATAGAACCGCCACCCGTCATAATAATACCTCGATCCATAATATCAGAGGATAACTCAGGTGGAGTCGTCTCTAATACTGACTTGACTCTTTGTATAATGAGGGAAACTGATTCATTTAATGCCTCAAACGTTTCTTTCGAAGTAATCCGCAAAGACTTAGGTAGTCCGGACAATAAATCACGACCACGAATTTCCATACTCTCATTACGTTCATCCACTAATGCCGTACCAATATTGACTTTAATGGTTTCTGCGGTACGTTCACCGATGATTACATTATATTCTCGCTTAACGTAGCGCACTAAGGCTTCGTCAAACTTATCTCCACCTATTTTTAACGATTCACTAACAACAATGCCTCCCAGACTTAGTACAGCGACATCTGTAGTTCCTCCACCAATATCAACTACCATCGAGCCAAATGGTTCAGAGATATCTAGCCCTGCGCCAAGAGCTGCTGCTAATGGTTCTTCAATTAAATATGTTTTTTTTGCACCAGCTTGCATAGCCGCTTCTAATACCGCTCGTTTTTCGACTGTTGTTACACCGGACGGTATACATACCATAATCCTAGGCTTAAAGAAAAGACGCGTAGTTGCTACTTTTTGAATAAAATGACGTAACATACTTTCCGTTGTATCATAATCGGCAATTACACCATCACGTAGTGGACGGATGGCCACAATATTGCCAGGTGTACGTCCAATCATTGCACGAGCCTCTTCCCCAATTGCCAAAACTGTATTCGTATCACGATCAATCGCGACTACCGACGGCTCTCTAAGTACGATACCTTTTCCCTTTATGTACACTAATACATTCGCTGTTCCTAAATCAACACCAATGTCCATTGACATGTCAAACATGTATAATCCCCTCTCGTATCTATTATCTGCGTATCCAAGTTTTTATTACATTACAATGGACGCAAAGAATTACATATATATCTTACTTATCTTCTACATTTTTTGCCAAACTCCTTCATTTTCATTGTTATTCTTTACTTCTTTATATTTTTTTCGAGTTGCTTCGCCACCACGAATATGACGTTCGGCTTTATTTTGTTCCAAGACAACTCTAACTCGACTGGATAACTTTTTGTTAATTAAAGGTAACCTTTCTATCATATCTTTATGGAAGGCTATACTCAAAATGAACGGTAAAAATCGGTTTAACCAATGCTCTTACAAATTGGTGACCTTTCATTTATTAAAGATACTTCTAACACTTTATATAGAAAATGTGTTATACTGCAACTATCATCTACGTAATCATTTTTCAGTAATGAAATAAAAAGCATGGCAATGACGCCATAATCTCTGCAAGAGATTATGGCGTCATTTTTCATTCTAAAAACGATCAATAAGAGGAGGTCATCTTATGTCAGAAACTAACCAAACTCGTCTTTATTTTGCGTATGGATTTAATCTCAATGTAAAACAAATGAACGAAAAATGCACCAAACCTCGTGTACTTGGCATTGCCCGATTAGCCGGTCATAAAATTGGGTTTTATGAGTATTCGGTGATCTGGGATGGAGCTGTAGAAACAGTTGTTCCTGATGAGCAGTCCGAAGTATGGGGAGTCTTGTATCAATTGGAAGTCTACGCTTGGGATCAATTAGACAACTGCGAAGATGCTCGTTTAGATGGGACAGGAGAATATTTTCATTATCCTGTCGAAGTGCTTGATGAGCAAAACAATCTCCGGGAAGCAAGCATCTACAAGAAAGCTCGCTTAGGACCACCTAAAGAGCCCAGCACTGAATACTTAGAGATCATCATTCAGGGCGCAAAAGAACAAGGATTACCCCAAGATTATATTGCATCATTAGAAAATATCGCTTCCAAGCCAGCTTCTTATCCTGTACCAAAACAACGAAAACAAAATAACCAATCACCTGCAGTCGGTTGTGATGGTTGCTCAGAATAAGGTTGAATTTCCCAATATACCACACTAAGTTTTTTACAGGCTATAACCTATTGCCGGCAGACTAACAATATAGATGGTATTTACTTAGTACGTCATATATACATTGAAGATAAGTTACAGGGGACGGTGGTGTGTCTCGTTCATATAAATGAACCAAGACACACCACCGTCCCCTGTCTAAGCCGAAAATGACTTGATAAAGACTTGAATTTCCCCTTCGATGGTCACGATAATTTTATCGATGACGTGCCTCAGCATGGCATTATCGATCATATCAGTAGATAATATACTTTCAATACTGCCGCAATACTTTCTAATCACTTCATCAATACGACCTACGATTGATGTATTGTCTTGCAAAGTCATGAGCTGATTTTCATATTTAGCAATCGTACTATTTAATTCCGTTGTTCTTTCCTTTAGTTCCTTAATCGTGATGGCATCCACCTCAAACATTTGTGTCTGTTTTGCTTTTGCCTTTTTGAGCCTTGTTAGTTCATTGATCATAAACGTTTCTGACAACTCATCAACACTTGGTTTATATATTTTTTTGAATTCGGCAATGGTTTGCTTTAACAGCTTATCTTTTGAAGATGTCAAGCTCCCTAGATAATTTTTGATTTCATTCAGCAATTGCTGCTCATCAACAACCATATGATTATTGCAAAAATCCTTGCCATTGGCATTGCGACCAGAGCAGCACCACCGAATATATTCCTTGACATACTTTCTATGCATTCTACGAAAACTATAGCCACAATCACCGCATTTTATCATGGTACTAAAACAGTATTTGTTTGACTGATGCTGTTTCGTCAGTTGAAAGTTTTCAGTCCGCTCTTCTAGCAATGTCTGTGCTTTATCAAAGATTTCTTGCTCAATAATCGCAAGCTCTGGTTTATCCACAATAAACTGTTTGTCTACATTGTTTTTAACCCTTTCCCCTGTTAAAAAATCCTTGACCGACTCCTTGCCGTTGATTACTTTCCCTGTATAAAGAGGGTTGGTCAATATGGTAGAAATCGCTTGCTGCGACCAGCGACATTTGCGTTTTGTCACTAAACCTTCTTTATTTAATAGCTGGGCAATTTTATTCGCCCCATATCGCTGGTAAATATAACTTTCAAAAATCCGCTTCACGACCTTGGCTTCGGCCTCATTAATGGTTAGATTAAAATATTCTCCTATGGTTTTATCATAACCATACACTAAGTTTGGCACCCGCCCTTTTTCCGCATTTTGTTTTTTCCCGAACTTAACCCGTTTCGATAGATTGGCTGATTCTTCTTGCGCTACTGCTGCTAGTATTGTTAACGTAAGTTCACCGTCATTACTAGACATATTAGCCGTTACAAATTTACAGTCAATATTTAATGCTTTTAACGTACGAATGCTTTGGAGAAAGTCAACGACATTACGAGCAAGACGAGAAACATCTTTTACATAAACGCATTCAAATTTACCATGTTTTGCATCCGCCATCATACGCCTAAATTCCGTTCTGTTTTTGAGTTTCGTACCACTAATGCCTTCGTCAGCATACAGTTCTACCAGTTCAAAATTACTTTGAGTAGCATACTGCGCAAAAAACTCTTTCTGCGCTTGCAAACTGAGTAACTGATCTTCCTTTTCAGTAGACACCCGGCAGTAAGCGGCAACTTTTCGCTTTTCAGTACAGCTCATCATCATATGACTTCCCCCCTTTCATTAAAATGGAACCACATTATATATATTACGCTGAATGCTTTACATTGTACCTATGCTCTTTGTTAACAACTATATCCGTACATTCTTTAGTAATCTGATTGAGCACCGCCTCTGCCAAAATCTTGGGCAAGTACTTGTCCACCTCATCACTTGAATTGGGATTGACGAATGTAATTTTCATACCCATGTAAACTCCTCCCCCAAATAAACTAAGCATAATCTTCCATACATCTTACGTACTAATTCCAGAAATATGACTATAAAAAATAGCCTCAGTCCGATGAACGTTCGAACCAAGGCTACCTAAGTCATTTTATTTTTCTGTGGTATTTACCTGATAGGTTTAGCCTTTTTATCAATTCTCATTATTTGGGAATTAAGTTGAAGATACCATCTCTTTTACCACGACAACTATATACAGAACGCGGCGTACAAAGGAATCGTCTTTTTGCCATCCTCAAACCCAAAATTCTTTGTTGACAACTTAATCGCATACTGTGGTTTATAGGTTTGAATGTAAATGCCAAGACTTTTCGACTTCGTATTGTCTGCAGATTTGACCTCTATAGGGATGACCTTCCCGCTGCGTTGAATAATAAAATCAACTTCAGCACTACGATCAGAGGTCCAATAGTAACTAGTGTACCCGCTTGCAGTAAGCTGGCTACATACATAGTTTTCCACCATACCACCTTTGAAGTCGTTTAGTTCCTCAGAGAGAAAGAGTATATCCTCAGGCACGATGTCTTTCTTTGCACAAAGTAGCCCCACATCAGAAAC
>CAXYVG010000144.1:0-7248 GCA_964292325.1 uncultured bacterium
ATTACCTGCCGGGCTTTGAATAATCAGCCCATGTTCACGTAACTGTTCCGCTCTCCTTTTCCGTACTAAAAAGGTTATATCAAAACCCGCTTCCTGCAAGCGCCCACCAAAATATCCTCCGACAGCTCCAGCTCCCACAACAACTACTTTCATATACGATACTCCTTACATTGATAATGATTGAATAATACTTTCTTTCTAGAATAACTAAATTCCTTCAAAAACATCCCCAATTATCCTATATCTGATCTCCCTTTTTGTAAGAAACTAACTATTTTTTTTTACAGAGTTTGACTTTGATTAGCTGGTTTCATTTACTGTCCACCTAGAAAAAACATGAAGGACGGGGTCGTCGACATAAAATCCACTTCAAAGAATATCACACCCTCGTCCTTCAACTTCCCTAACATGAGCTATCTTTATCATGACTTCTTTCCCTTGCCAATGGCATGGCAAAGCCCCATCAACCAATTCGGTCGATGGGGCTTCTTGTAAGAAATACTTCTGCAAGTTTTCATTAAATGACAAGACAATCTTATCTATTTTCCTGTCTTCGGTCAGGGTAATTTCAACTGGTGGGTGTAGTTTACTTCATACATTTGCAGGGCAATGAGGGCAATATCAACCTATAGACAAACAAGAATAAAAAAGATCAATACCTCATCCTACAAAGGTTGTCGTCATTTTTAACCATTATAGATGATACGGTTCTGCGTATCAGGTATAACGGCGAAATTTATTTTAAGTTTAGTAGATCATCTAATCCTAATCTCATTGGTTTATCACAACTCAGCGGAACAGCCACGACAATATTTGCCACAGGAGAATAGATGAAAACAAGAGCCATAATGATATAATCGAAGAAGCAGGATAAGATCGAGGGACGGTTTGGAGACTACTCCGTTTTCTGGAACATGATTAGATTGTCTTTGAGCACAGAGAATTGCTGCTAGACAGCGTACAATAAACTTCTTTTAAATCAGACAATCCTTCCTGCAATAATTTGAGTGGAGTGATTTTTATGGAAGCCCTTTTAGAATGCTGCTGTGGTGTGGACGTTCATCGAGATATTCTACAAGTTTGTATCTTAAAGGGACTAACTGATAATCCAGAAGTAATTAGAGCGGAATTTAAAAGCATGCCAAATGATCTAGCTGAATTTGTTCAATGGCTTATTACTCACGAGTGCTATCACATCGCCATGGAGAGTACGGGGGTATATTGGCGTCCTGTATATGAAGCAATCGAAGAATTTCACAGTGATTATCAATCTTTAATGGTAGTTAATGCTCATCATATGAGAAATTTGCCAGGAAGAAAAAATGATGTGAAGGATGCAGAGTGGATCGCAACACTTCTTAGGCATGGTTTGCTAGAAGCCAGCTTTGTACCAGATAAAATTACTAGAAATCTTCGTGAATACTCTAGACTATATCGGTCATTTATTGGCGAAAAGAGCAGATATTTAAATCGTTTGGAAAAGTTTCTGCAAACTCATGGATTTAAACTATCTACAGTGCTTAGTAATGTCTATGGGGTAAGTGGCCGAAAATTACTCTACAAGTTATCAGAAGCAGGCTCTCTCTTAGCTAGTGATGTAATAGAAGTTGTTGATAAACGCGTAAAGAAATCTAGAGAAGAAATTCATGAAGCGATAAAAGGTAAATTAGCTCTCTATGAGCGTAGGCTATTAAAAACATTACTTTCAAAAATAGATCAGGTACAAAAAGAGATTGAGGAAATATTAGTGATCATGCAGGAGGTCGCCCAGCCGTATAAAACAGCAGTTGAACAATTAGATTCAATACCTGGCATCGATACCTTAGCAGCATTAACAGTAATCGCAGAAATTAGCACTACTCCACAGGATCACTTTAACAGTAGTGCTAAAATATGCTCTTGGGCAGGTTTGTCTCCCCGAAATGATGAGAGTGCCGGTAAAGTAAAGTCCAGAAAAATCCTGCATGGTAATCCTTATATAAAATCTATATTGTGCCAAGTAGCTTGGGCATCAGTGCGAGTAAGGAAAAGTTCATTTGCGATGTGGTTTTGGTCTCACCAAGGAAAATTAGGCAGAAAAAAAGCTATTATAGCAGTGGCGAGAAAGATTTTAACGCTTATTTATAAGCTGTTAAAATCTGGAGAGTTTTACGACTCAAATATTGCCTTAAAGGCATACTCATCGCCACCACTGGATAATAGCTTGGGTTAAATATATATCAATTGCCCATTTTTTGCAATAAAGGATCGTTTAATTATAAGTAAAATTTTACCTATTTCAATAGGTTATTTGAGTATGCCCTTTTGGAGATCTGGTGTATATTTTGTTTTCACAATAACCGTCCCCTCGATTCTATAATCTGACTTTTGAACATTGATTTACCACCCATGTAAATGATTGCCAGACGTGGGGACGGTGGAACTGTCTTCTAGAGTTCTTTCGTGAGACAATACCACCGTCCCCATGTCTCGTCTAGATTTAATCCGTATCCAAAAAAGTTAGGTGCCACGATAACACCTTATGGCTTGCGACATTGTTCTGTCTTACTATTTTTGAAGAAAAATGGGTAAGGTAGAGCATTTTCACTTCAAAAAATTGCGGATATAGTAAGTCTGATATAATCAAAACTTATATCGCACTTGTCCAAGTTAATATAGGTGAGGTACATAAGCAAGCAAGTTCCTTTGCTGGAATTTAAAAAATAACTAGGTGAAGTACCGGAACATGAAAATAAAAGTTACGAATTGATTCGCTTACAACTGTTTAAAAATGTATATCGCTAATTTATATTAACATTTGGCTACATCTTCTGTGCAATATCTGCCAATAAATGAGCTGTCGCATTCAATTCTTCAATTGATGCATTAATTTGCTCTAAAGCCGCCGCTTGCTCTTGCAATATGCCATTTTCTTTAGTGATTCCATTGGAGACGTTTGTAACATGATTATTAATATTTTTTATGGTACCCTCAATCTGTTTTATGCTTTCTGTACTAGATGCAGAGAGTTTTCTAATTTCCTCAGCTACAACACTAAAACCCCTGCCATGCTCTCCTGCTCTGGCAGCTTCGATAGCAGCATTGAGTCCCAATAAATTAGTTTGCCCAGCGACTGCTCTAATAAAATTAATGACACCGTCTGTATTTTTTGTTTCTTCTTTTGTCTGATCAATTCTGGTTAAACTTTCTTTGCTATAATCAGCTATCTCTTGCACTCCTTGGGTAACTTGACTAATGGCTGTAGCTAATTCGTTTAGAGAATTAGAAAGATTGTTCGAGATTCTAGCAACCTCCTCTTGTCGTTCTAAATTTGTGCCTAGTCCCATACCTCCAATAACATTGCCATTTTTATCTTTTAGAGGAATACCTACCGCCCTAAATTGAAAACCAAATATTTCCTTAGGAACTACTACAGTGATAAACTTATTTTGATAAATTGCTTGATACACTGGTTCTTCTTTTTTCAATATCATGCCTGGCTCTATTCCAAGAGGAATCCGAGGATGATTTATAATGCGTAAAACCTTTTCTTTATCAGTAATACTGATGCTTATAGGATCTTCAAAAAGTTGTTGTACTAAAGGCGCTATTTTTTCAAAAGCTTCTACTAGTACTGTTAATTCCTCTGACATAACTAAGCTCCTCCTCAATATTATGACTTATAATACATCTTCTATAATACTCTATAACATCAATATTTTCTATATTTAGTTAATACTTCTTGTTATCCATTACTTATAGTCCCAATTATCCTGGTCATAATAAAGTTTACCAAAAGCCCCTTCTGAGTGAGATACATATGGATATAAGTATTGTCATTATAGCATATATGGCCAACCACTCTGAAACATCGGCACTTGGTAGTCCGCTCCTGGGATGTTTTAATTATTCTAATCGCCGACTTCCCGTTGGTGTTTAAGCTGCTCCGCGTAGCTTTGTAAAAATATTTCCCCATATTTTCCTTCTTACTACACATTCTTTTATACAAATTCTAAAGTTATCTACTCCCCTGGCAAGGACCCACCGTTACAAAAAATGATTATTGCTGTAAGATGATGGGCGCCTTCTTAGCACCATAGAATATCTCACATATAAATTAGCTAAAAGTATCGAATTGCAGAAAATAACATTACCATGTAAATAACAACGGCCCCAACCCCGCATTTCGCAAGAGTTGGAGCCATTTTTCGCCATTATAAATGTACGGTTCACCGTATCGGGTAAAACAGCGAAACAGAGCAATGAATTGCCCTCATTGCCCTGTAAAAATTCTAATATGATTGCCTATACGCACAACTAGATAGAAAAGCCCTACTCATACAAATAACTAAATACTTCAGACCTGAACACCAAGTTTTCCCCCTCTTTTTCAAATTCCAATCCTTTTAGTCGCTACTTAAAGATTACTTAAAAACAAATAGAAGGCAACTTTTACGCCAAGATCATCAGAGCTGACTTAACTACCATTTATTTCTGCCATTGAACCTTGAACATTTCCTTCCATCGTCCATCAAATTGTACCTGAGTCCAGCCGACTGTACCGTCAGATTTCCGAATACAATACCATGTATTCACACCTAACGCTGCATCTGTTGCCTGACCAATATATTGAGCCCACGGCGAACTTATCTGACTATTGCTGAAGTCAGATATCCCCCCTGGTAGCCACCATACCAGCTCTCCCTCATACCACCCAAGATAAGTCCCTTCCCCCGTATACATCATCAAATAAACCGTAGCGCCTGGATATAATATTGGCCCATCAGCTTTCTGGGAGTGCTGACTTTTATAGGTTTGCGTTTGTTTCAACACTCGAACAGGATGGCTTGATGGATGCGTAAGCACAGCCACGGAGATTCGTTCCACAGATACTCCTGCCATCAATTGATCAGCTATGGCACTGCCATTGGGGCGAATATACAAGCTCACATCGGTTGCTGCTCGAAGCTGCATTTGAACTGGTGCCTCGGCTGGCATACGATCCCAGACGATATACTCATCTGGAACAGAAGAAGCCTCAGCTATAATACCAGAAAAGCTCAATATACTCATTCCAAGCATTATACCTACAATAAATTTCACGCTTAAAAACAATAATTTCATAATTTTAGCATCCCCATTTCTTTTGTATTCCACACACAGTCGCCTAAATCTACTGTTTAAGAGTCAGTTGCTCGTCTCGCCGAGCGAGTGAACTTTTTATGGCCTCGCTGGTACATTTCTAAAAAACTAAATCCTCAGACCTGGACACCGAGCGCACGAAAAAATCATTTAGCATTATCCTCTCTTGCCCGTAATTCCCCTAAAAGGAATTATGTCTTATACTTTCGCCATTAGGATATGGGACGCGGGGACAGGATCCTTGTCCCATATTCTTTTCTCCATTTTACCTTTTATTGGTGGGACATTATCCCTGTCCCTTTCTCCCTCGTCCCTTTGTCCCTCTTAATCACGAACAGGTCTTAAAACATATGTCTCCTCATTTGGAAAGCTCCATCCTGTTCCAATTTGTCGTCCACCATTATCAGTAACATATGAAGATACTGTTAGATTGTAGTTTTTGTCAGCATACATTATGAAATATCCTTGTGTATGTTGTCCATAACTAGTAGTGTCATAATAGACTTCATAATGATTGTCATTTGGGTCATAAACCACATCTGCATTTTTTATAGCTAAATTAGATCCACGATTAATATATTTAACAGTTGCTTTGCTCGCATGATCCCATAACATTACACTGTAATCAGAATTATTTACTCTAGCAAACCATTGCCCACCTTGACTAATCTTTTGATGAGCAAATGCAGGTATAGAATAGATTAATAGGATACACATTACAAGAAAAATAATTTTACGTCTCATCTAATCTCCCTCTTTTAAAGTAATATAACTTATTATTGTTAGTGCTTCTTGCTGCCATTGTGATATCTTATCCAATTAGGATGCCACAGTAGGATGCCAGAGGGACGGTAATAAATTGTCATTTTCTATCCAACTATTTGCCCTTAAGGTGTCAAGAAAGTACCGTCCCCACTGTTCTCCTTTTTGTTATGTATCTTGTCGCAATACGCTCTCCGCAGTTGGGACACAATATCGCTCCATGATAAAGGGAAAAGTCAATAGACCCTTCTGATTCGCTCATTATACATTTTAACAAAGTTGCTTTCGCCAACTTTCTGATATTTTGCAATAAAACATTTGCAGTGAGCGCAGCTAACTTCTAAAATATGACTTCCTCTGACTTTTTTACAATTTTGGTTTTTATGAATTTTCATAGTCCCTCTCATACCTTTACTTCGCGCTATTGAATTTTGTCATTTAATGATTAAGAAGGAATACAGAGGGGACGCTCCTTTTTTGACAATTTTTCGATGACGAAAAAGGAACATCCCCATCTTTACTACCCATCTTTAACTAATGCTATTGAGCTAGATATCCTTTCAGAATGGCATCATTTATTAATTCATCAACTAAAATACCGAGACTCTCAGAGATCTCTTTCGTACTCTTATTACGTTCTATCACTTTTTCACTTGTTATTCCATGACTCTTCCATGATTCGCCTTCCGTATTACAATGTAATAGCAATGGCTGTAACCGATCAAGAGCTCCAGCAAAACACGCTTCGGGAGTCACTTTTTCTTCGAATTCTTTCCATAAATTTTTAAATTCATCTGCCTGATTAGGAGGCAACATACCGAACAATCTCTCGGCCGCTCTTTGCTCTCGGTTGTTTTGATTCAAACAGGCCTTCGCATCGAAGCAATAGGTATCGCCAGCATCAATCTCTACTATATCATGAATGATTACCATTTTTATGACGCGCAACATATCAACCTTTTTATGAGATACATGTTCACTAAGTAATATTGCCATCAAGGCCAGATGCCATGAATGTTCAGCATCAGTCTCACGTCTGGACTTGTCTAGCAATATATTTTGGCGATATATCTGCTTTAGCTTATCAGCTTCAATTATAAAATCAATTTGACTTTTTAATCGTTCTTTCAATCATCTATCCTCCACTATTTATTTACTCAATCAACTCGTTATATAACATCTCTATTTCTCGTATAATATAATAACTCCTGCCAAATTTAAGATTTGACAGGAGTTATTTCGCTATTATAAATGATACGGTTCTTTTAGGGTTCAATCGGAAGTTTTGTGCGGCAAAAGGCTCAACAAGCAGAGGAATACTGCATGTTGAGCCTCTAAACTACCTACGCGCAAAATTTTTGATTG
>CAXYVG010000145.1:0-7147 GCA_964292325.1 uncultured bacterium
ATGCCAATTGAAAGTAAGATAACACTTTTTTATGATTTCTGCAAGTAGATCATTTCGCCCATATGAGCGATATGATTTAAACCCGTCGAATTCGACGGGTTTAAATCTGGCATATTCGCCACAATTAGACCTTTTTGCTTACATGAGCAAAATGGTCTTGCCACCGACATCGATGTCGGTGGCAAATAAAAAAAAGCCGCCTTACTCAACTAAGAGCAAGACGACTTCGAGTTAATCGTATGATTTTAAGGTGTAACAGTCGTATTATCTGCCGTAGTAGTTGTTGCGGTATTAGGCGCCGTAAGGAACTATTAAATATTCAATTGTCAAAGAAGTGTACACTATACCGCAAAATTCATATAGCTGGTAAGTTTTTACTTGAAATCGAGAATCAAAATTTTATATATAAATTCTGGTATACTCCCCCCGTCATTATTTGTGCCATTTTGAAAATACACTCACACCATCCTACTATCCGAGAAATTTTTAAAAATTCTACGCATCAAAGTAAAATTTGTCCATGTGTGCATACTGTAAAAAGCCAGTAAATACAAGGCTTGAAGGGGTATCGTGTATATCGTGTGTATCCCTTTTTGTACATCATTTTGTACGTGATGCACATTTTTGTATATTATTTGTCCATTATTTACATGGTTTTGTCTATCAATTATTGCTTAGAAAGTCAGTGTTTATAAGGCTTGAAGGGTGATGGTGCATACTGTTTGTATACTTTTTGCATTAAGGGTGCAATTTGTATATTGATGTGCATACTTTTTGTCTACCATGCACACTAGGGGTGCAAGAATATACAACAGTGTAATTTTATGGATTATCTCTCAAATACTCTTTAATCCTTCACTATGCTAAAGAATTTGTTTTTGTGGTAATGGGGATTTTGTCTATCAGAGATGTAGATAAAGGTTAACATTCCTAACGTGTGCGAGAGAATAATGGGTAACATTCGCGTATACATATGAGATAGCACCCTAGTAAATCCCAACATTCCCACGTGTAACAAGATTTTTAATAGAAAAAAAATTTGAGCCGTAAATTCGGCTCTTTTTCTGTATCTGGCATGAAAAGACCTCCTTCGTGATGAGGGAGGTTATTGTGGTTAATCTAGTTGTTGCTTCGTCAACTCCATAATTTTCTTAACTTGTTCTCCTGATAAAGTCTTTTTCTCAATTAATGCATTAGCTATCGCTTTAATCTGACATTGTGCTAGAGGTGATTGAATTATATTAAATACGCTTTTTGTCATAAATTCAATATAGTTATTTTCTTCTGTAATATCATTATGGAATGCATTACTAACTAATGCACCCATTGTTAAAGTATCTATTTGACCGTGTTTCGAGCATTTTTCTGGTTCGATACCTAATATTACTCTTTCCGCAGTAATTCCAGCAAGACAATCTAACGATGTCATATCCATTTTAAAATTAAGGGATTCATTACTTGCATTATTAAGAATGTTTTCTTTAAAATTGCTGTTGCATTCCCCTAAAGAAACTCCATTAGGAATGATCGTTACATAATTTAGTTTTTTCCCAGTAATTATAGCCATTAACGCATGTCCAGCTTCGTGAACCGCTATAGAATATTCTTCTGATATAATCATTAGTCACTCTCCTCGTATAATAAGTTTTGTAAGCAATAATGTAAGCGTCAAAAATGCCGTCACCTTGACAACTGTCATTTAGTAAGTAAGCACCAAAAGCAAAAAGCCATTACCCTGACGAAACGTCATTTGGCAACGGCCTTGGATCTGCAATAATCAGGAACAAAGTTTGGCATTAATTTTTGTAGTGCGTTGACATCATTTCTGATATCCCAATTTGGCGCATTCTTTAAAATGTAAGTCAAATATGCATATGGATTTAAACCATTTTCTTTAGCAGTTTCGATGATACTGAAGACAACTGCGCTTGCATTGGCTCCTCGGGGAGTGTTCGCAAAAAGGAAGTTCTTGCGGTCAATAACAAATGGCTTGATGCTGCGTTCTGCGCGATTGTTGCTGATATCCAACCGTCCGTCCAGCAGATAGCGTTCAAGATATTTCCATTGCTCAATTGTGTAATGCACGGCTCTGCCAAATCCACTCTTTGTTGATGCTTTCATTGTATGAAGGTATGACAAAAACTCGTCAAGCACTGGTTTGGCCAGTTCCTGCCGCTTTTTATGACGTTCTTCTGTTGTGTAATCTGCCAACTGACGTTCAATCGTAAACAACTTGTCGCAATAGTGCTTGCAACGCTGTGCGCCAGAGCCTTCACGATCTTTTTCTGGAAGGCATTTCAGCGCCTCGTCAAATTTTCTCCTGGCATGAGACCAGCAGCCAACAACGACGATTTCCTCAGGCAGACTGTGATATGCGGCATAACCGTCAGAATGTAAATACCCCTTGAACTCCTTTAGGAATTCCATTGGGCGTTTTGCTTTACGATCTGGCTGGTATTCAAACAGCACTATTGGCGAACTTGCATCTCTGCCGCTCCTATACAGCCACATATAGCTTTTGCTTTGCGCTGATTTGCCAGGCTCATTAAGTACTTGCAGAACTGTTTCATCTGCGTGAAGCACAGTCTGCATGCAAAGTAATTCTCGCAAAGCATTGTAAATTGGTTCTAGCCAATCTTCTGCACAACGAATAAACCAATTGGACATGGTTTGCCTTGAAAGGTTGATGCCCATACGCTTAAAGTCCTGCTCCTGGCGATATAGCGGTAAGCCGTTTGCAAATTTTTGCGTCATAATATGGGCAACTGCCTCGGGAGAAGCAAAACTTCCTTTAATCACAGGCTTATCCATCGGCGCTTTGATGATCGGCACACCGCATTCATTGCGTTCGCAATCACGGCAGGCATACACATAATCAATATGTTCTACAATAACCGCCTTTGCCGGAATAATCTTAAGCTCGCGCCGAATATTTTTTCCCATAATATGCATTTCATACCCACATTCCGGGCAATCTCGCTCATCTTCTGGTAAAAAATGCTCTACGATTTCTATTGGCAAGTCAGCAAGCAAAGTATCATTGCTTGACTGTTTCTTTTTGCGATGATATTTCTGAACCTCGCTAAGCTCAGGCTCTATGACTCTTTTATCTGCAGTTGCTTCCGCTTCATTGAAGAGATTAAACTCATCGTATTTGCTTTTCTCGCTCGAAGAGCCGAACTGCTTTTGTTTGGAGAGGCGCATCTGTTCCATCAGCCATTGTACTTGCTGGGCCAGTTCCTTGTTTTGCACTTTTAAAGCTTCATATTCAGCACGCGAGATAGAGATTATTTCTTCAGTTGTTGTAGTATTTGTTTCTGTAACATTTTCCATACAATAATTATACTCTATTTTTCCGTACTAGAATACTTGATTTTGCTAAATGATCTGAATTTCATTAACTTTTTTATGAGCTTTTGGTTGGTCTATGCTTAAACCTTCCATAAGCCACCGTAGTTGTTGCGACGTAATATTCCTGACGTCTTCTTCACTTTTAGGCCATTGAAAGTTGCCTTTTTCAAGACGTTTGTACAGAAGAACAAAGCCATCGCCTTCCCAGAGGAGAGCTTTGATCCTATCACGTCGCCGTCCACAAAAAAGAAATAGGCTGTTGGAAAAAGGATTAAGCTGAAAACTTTGCTGTACGCAGGCCACAAGACCGTCGATTGATTTGCGCATATCTGTATGACCACAGGCCACATAGATGTGATCGGTGTAAGAAATATCGCCGATCATAATTTTCGTAGAGCCACAAATACAGCTTCTACTGTTGATGTATCTGCGCCAGAGTATACATTTATATGCATATTGTCACGTTGAATACTAACAGCTATTTTGTCTACATTGTTCTTGGATATGCTGAGTTCAGCAAATACTGGTTTCTTTTTGACAGGCAAGACTTCATGCATAGATTTTTGAACCTCTACGATTTCTCGACAGGTTTCTAGGCATACTTTTCTCTGCCAGTAATAATAGCTCTTAAGGTTGATATCGTTTTCATCACACCATACCTTGATTGTCTTGCCGCTACTGCGGCAAGCTTTTACGATGTCGATCCATTTTTGCAACCGGACTTCATGTGTTACTACCTGTACATCCATGAAATAGACTCCCTTCAACTTCTTGCGAATTCTAAAACAATCTAAAAAACTCTAATTTAGATATCATGGATGTATTTTCTCACGAAGATAATCGATTGTACAGGTGACGCTTTAATTGACGCTTACGCAATAATCCGCCATTGTTTACAAAACTTATTTTATTTTTTAAATACTTATAGGAACCCCCTGATGCTAAAATACTTGTAAGGGATTTTAGCAAAGGTAACGTCTGACATCTCCTGCAAAACCTTTTGGTTATTGCTTCTAAAGCTTGACGCCTGCCTTATTCATCAAATTCCGCTAACACAGATGTTGCGTCTCTGGGCGAAAGATTTCCAGCAAGATTACTTTCACAGATGAATGCTTATTATGCGAGGGTGCGGTCAGTGAATAAGATCAGGGTATTCCTTTTCTATCTTTCTGATTTTCTGCCAAAAAGGTGGTGAGATTTTATGAAGAAGGCGGATCTTCTTTCTACTTTATTTGTGGGAATTGACGTAAGTTCTCGAGAAAATGTAGTCTGCGCAATTGATTATGAAGCCCAGAAACTCTTACGTTTTTCTGTACAAAATAACCAACCTGGCGCCGTACAAATGGCTGAAAAGCTTCGGGAATTTCTTTCTGGAAACCACGAGGTTAACAAGTTAATGGTTGCTTTGGAATCTACATCGTTCTACGGGATTCATATCGCAAACTATTTATCTTCCTGCGAAGCGTTAATGCCATTCCATACTCACGTTTATTGCGTAAATCCTAAAATGATTGCTAATTACAAAAAGTCTTATATTGATGTGGGAAAAAACGATGCAATCGATGCGTTTATCATTGCTGATTTTGCTAGAGTTGGACGAATTAACACTGCGCCTTGGCGTGGGAGTCAATTTCTTGCTCTACAACGCCTCACTCGTCATCGCTTGCATATCGCTCGTTCTCTTACTCGCGAAAAAACTTATATGCTCTCGAATATCTTTTTGAAATTCAGTGAGTTTTCTATACTCGGCGAGAATGAACAGCCTTTTTCCAACAATTACGGTACTACTGCTTCTTCAGTTTTAACCGATTTTCTCTCTACAGAGGACATTGCTAATATGCCAATGGAAGCACTTATTGAACACATTTGCAAAAAAGGTAAAAACCGTTTTGTAAATCCTGAGCATACTGCTTCTTTATTGCAACAAGCCGCTCGCAATTCCTATCGATTGGATAAATGTTTATATGAGCCTTTAACTATCTCAATTGCCTCATCGTTTAACCTCATTTCAGCCTATGAGTCTGAAATGAAAGCCATCAACAAAGCGATTGAGAAAACGCTCCGGGGACTTGATCCCAACGCTTACCAAAGCCTTTTATCCATTCCGGGAATTGGTCCTGTTTATGCTGCTGGTATTATCGCTGAGATTGGCTCAATTGAAGCCTTTAATTCTCAGGATGCTCTTGCTAAATATGCTGGCCTCGTCTGGCGCGAAAACCAATCTGGTACATTCAGAGCCGATGACACTAGCCTATCTAAAGCTGGAAATACGTATCTGAGATACTATTTGATCGAAGCTACAAGTCATGTAAAGAATCATATTTCTGAATACACAGCTTTTTATCACAAAAAATATGATGAAGTAAAAACTCATCAGCACAAACGCGCACTCGCACTTACTGCCCGTAAATTTATCCGACTGATTTTTGGATTGCTGGCCAATCATCAGCTTTACTCTCCAAGTAGAGTAAGCCAAAGTTAATAGCTTCCATATTTTAACTTTTTCTTCGATATGAAGGGAAGGCTTGTTAAGTGCAACCATTTTCTGCGGATTGTTTACAAACTTTATTTTTTACGGGCTTGACATATTACCAGATTGCTTTACTCTTGTAATTATTCATAGTTTAGTTTTTATTTCTTTTGTAATTTGAAGTGACTTAATAATCATAATTGACCGCCAAGTTTAATTATTGCACTTTTGGCAGTTTCAATGTATTTGCTGTGGTTAATAGGCGCATTTTGTGCATTTTGTATAAATAACTTAAATGATTGAATAGCTTCTGAATTGTGTCCCATTAACATATAAGTCATCGCTTTGCCAAAATAAGCATCTGTATATTGTGGATTTATCTTGAGTGCTACACTAAAATCAGCTAAAGCTAAAACATATTGACCTTTATGAGCATAAGCAATTCCGCAAGAATAATATGCGGTTGCGTCTTGCGGATTTAGTCTAATAGCCTTATTGTAGTCTGTTATTGCCAAGTCGTATTGATTTCTGGAATCATTAACTCCCCCGCGCCAACGGTAAGCATCTACATAATCTGGTTTTAATTCTATAGCCTTATCAAAATCATTAATGGCTAATTCGTACTGTTCAATGGATTCATAAATGCAACCGCGATATGCATAAATACGTGCATCTTGTGGATTTAATTGGATGGCTTTACTAAATGCATCAATAGCATTATGGTTATCTTCTTTAACCATATAATCATACCCTTTTTCAATCCAGTGAATAGCAGTAAAAAACTGTTCGTTCTTAAAAATCTTTAATTCTGTATTTTTTCTCTCTTGTACGGTTTTGGTTCTCGCCAACTCCTGCTTCAATACAACGACTTCCTGCATAGCAATATCGTAATCCAACTGAATCTTTTTTAAATTATCTGCCAAAAATTTATCCTGCAATTTATTCATCATCGACTGGACATTGTCAGTGTCAACCTTGCAAGTAATAGTAACTTTAATGAAGTCCCCACCAGTATCGCTTACTTTTCTGTCAAACTTCTTATCAGTAACTTCGACGATACCGCCAGCAATCATATTGATTTCATCTTTGGAAACTGATGAATTGAGGGTTTGCGTGTAACTTTCAATATATATACCACTTTGTTCTACGGCTTTCCTCATTGCATTATGATAAGCACGTTCTTTGGCTACGGCAAGAGTTTCATTTTCACTCATATTGTATTCGCCTACAGTAGTAATTTCTTTTATACTTGCGTGGGTTGAAAGTGGCAATAAAATCATAAATAATAAAAATAAATACGAGCTTAGTTTATGTAATTTTACCGTA
>CAXYVG010000146.1:0-7140 GCA_964292325.1 uncultured bacterium
ATTGTTATGGGTATCATTGTGGCTTTTGGTGTAAACAAAAAGAGCAAGTTTGCTGGCGTCATGATGATTGCTGTTGCTCAGGCAGATAGTATTTGGAATATCGGTATTAAAACGGCCGCTGCGCAAAATATGATTGCCGTGGGATTTATTGAAAAACAACTTGGTGCGTATATTACTTGGATGGATTGGTTCATTGCCGCTGCGCCTTTTGCTGTCATCATGTCAATTGTCTTATATTATCTCTTGCTCAAGATAATGCCCCCAGAAACGAATGAAGTTGCTGGTGGCAAAGAAGCCATCGCTCGTGCGATAGCGGAGCTTGGTCCTATGAAAATAGGTGAGAAGAAATTACTGATCATGTCTGTTATATTATTATTCTTTTGGTCTACTGAAAAAATCCTTCATCCCTTTGATACTTCATCCACGACGATTGCGGCTATTGCCATCATGCTTCTCCCCAATATTGGAATCATGACCTGGAAAGAAGCACAATCGAAAATTGCTTGGGGTACGCTGATTCTATTCGGCGTGGGCATTAGTTTGGGATCCGTGCTCTTATCTACGAAAGCTGCCGCATGGATGGCTAAATTTATTGTGATTGGCTTTGGTTTACAGACCATGCCGACGTTGACTATATTAGCCGTACTAGCCGCTTTCCTAATTATTATTCACTTAGGTTTTGCCAGTGCTACCGCTTTAGCGGCTGCTATGATTCCTATTCTTATTTCTATCTTACAAGGGATTACACTACCTGGCATCAATGTCGTGGGGATGACAATGATTCTCCAATATGTAGTAAGTTTTGGTATGATTCTACCGGTGAATGCCCCGCAAAATATGGTTGCTTATGGTACAGACACGTTTGAAGTGAAAGACTTTATCAAGGTTGGTATTCCTTTAACCATTATTGGTTATTTGCTCATCTTATTATTTGGCGCTACCTATTGGAAATGGCTGGGCTTAGTTTAAAAGTGTTTTGTTTATCATCAAGGCGGTTAGTAAGCTGATTTTCGTCGTTGGTAGCTTCTAGGTAGCGAGGTTTGTTGGCATGATATTAAAATAGAAATATGGATATGTTACTTTTATGCGGATTCACAATTTTATTATAGATCAATAAATAGGAGGACAGTCATGGAAATGGAAATTACGGTACTGAAAGAGCGGTGTAAGGGCTGTAATATTTGTGTAGCCTTTTGCCCCAAGAAAATTCTAGCTTTGGATACCTTAGGGAAGGTATATGTAATCGATGAAACATTATGTATCAATTGCGGACAATGTGAACTAAGGTGCCCAGATTATGCAATTTATGTAGATAAGAAGGTGGAAAAATGAGCGAAGCTAGATTGATGCAAGGAAATGAAGCTTGTGCAGAAGGTGCTATAGCTGCTGGTGTAAATTTTTTTGGGGGGTATCCAATCACCCCATCCACAGAGATTGCCGAAATTATGGCGAAAGAACTTCCTGCCATTGGTGGGACATTTATTCAGATGGAAGATGAGATTGCAGGCATTGCAGTCGTATTAGGTGCAGCTTTAGGTGGAAGAAAAGCTCTTACTGCTACTTCAGGACCAGGTTTTTCTTTGAAACAAGAGTTAATTGGTTATGGCTGTATTGCTGAAATACCAATGGTGATTGCTAATGTTCAGCGGATGGGGCCAGCAACAGGGCAACCTACTTCTCCAGCACAAGGAGATGTGATGCAGGCTCGATGGGGAACTCATGGCGATCATCCGATGATTGCTCTATCTCCTTGGACGGTTCGTGAATCGTTTGATGTAGCGGTAATGGCCGTAAATTATGCAGAACGATTCCGTACCCCTGTGATTATTTTACTCGATGAAGTAGTGGGTCACATGCGAGAAAAAGTGGTATTGCCAAAAGCGGAAGATATAGAAGTATATCCTCGTCGCAAGCCCAATTGCACCAAAGAAGAAGGGTACAAACCATATACTCCTATGGCAGATCTTGTGCCAAACCCTGCCGACTTTGGTACTGGTCATCGCATTCATGTGACGGGACTGGTTCATGATGAAACAGGTTTTCCAACGGGTAGTGCTAAGGTAACAGAAGATACCATTAAACGCTTACATGAAAAAATAGCTAGGGTACAAGATGAAATCACTCATTATGATGAGTTTTTCATGGAAGATGCAGAGTATGCAGTATTAGCATATGGTGGAACGTCTCGTACCGCTTATGCCGCTGTGGAACTTGCAAGAAAACAGGGAATCAAAGTTGGCATGATTCGTTTGATGACCATCTGGCCTTTTGCGGATAAGGTTATCAAAGAAGTAGCTCAGAAAGTGAAAAAAATTCTCGTTCCAGAAATGAACTATGGGCAACTAGTACTAGAAGTGGAGCGTGCGGCTGGTGGACAAGCAACGGTCATTTCCCTTCCCAAATATAATACGGAAATATTTACTCCAGAGGAAATATGTACAGCAATCGAAGGACTTACAGTGGAGGTGGCAAAATGAGAAGTTATGAAAAATATTTTAGAATGAATCGATTGCCACATATTTGGTGCCCGGGCTGCGGGAATGGGATTGTCATGAAATCCATTGTGAAAGCGATCGATCAATTAGGACTAGACCAAGATAACACCGTCATCGTATCGGGTATTGGGTGCTCATCAAGAGCTTCTGGTTATATGAATTTTGATACACTCCATACTGCTCATGGCAGGGCCATCCCTTTTGCTACAGGTATTAAACTGGCCAATCCGAAACTAAAAGTTATTGTAATTACTGGTGATGGTGATTGCACGGCCATTGGTGGCAACCATTTTATTCATGGCGCTAGACGAAATATTGATTTGACGGTAGTGTTGTTTAATAACAATATTTATGGTATGACAGGCGGACAGGCATCACCACTTACTCCGACGGGTAAAAAAGCGACTACTGCTCCTTTTGGCAGTGTGGATAATACTTTTGATCCTTGTGAACTTGCCAAAGCGGCTGGTGCTAGCTATATCGCTCGCGGTACTGCTTTTCATGCAAAACCGCTTGTTGATTTGATTGCGAAAGGCATTTCTAATGAAGGCTTTTCTTTAGTCGAAGCCATCACACAATGCCCAATATCCTATGGTCGGAGAAATAAAATGGGTGATGCAGCAGGGATGCTAAAATGGATGAGTGAAAATGCAGTTCCTCAAACCGCTTTTGAAAAACTATCTATTGAAGAAAAAGGTGAGAAGTTCCCGATCGGTATTTTATATCAAAAAGAAGCGCCTGAATATAGCGCAGAATATGCAAAAGTCATTAAATTGGCCCAGGAGGGAAAATAATGCAACAAATACGTTTATGTGGATCAGGTGGCCAAGGCGTAATTACTGCCGCGATCATTTTGGCAGAAGCAGCCATCATGGAAGGAAAAGAAGCAGTTCAATCGCAGTCCTATGGACCAGAAGCACGTGGTGGTGCTTCGAAGGCTGAAGTACTGATATCAAATGAGTTTATCTATCATCCGAAAGTGGTTACACCGGGGCTAGTTTTAGCACTAACTCAGCAAGCAGCAGATAAATACTCTTCTGATCTTGGCGGTAATGGTACTCTCATTATTGATGAAGACTTAGTACCAAATGTTCCAGATCATCCGCATATAGTTAAAGTGCCACTGACGCGTTTGGCGGTAGAGGGACTTGGTAAAGACTTATTTACCAATATTGTTTCATTAGGACTGTTAGTAAAAGTAACAGGCGTTGTATCTTTTGAAACCATTCAAAAGGCTGTTGCCAAAAGAGTGCCGAAAGCAACAATTGAAAAAAATATGCAGGCTTTGCAAATTGGTTATGATTCAGTAAAATAATTTTCGCCTTCTCTCTTGAAAGTTATTGGCAAACATATATTCAAGCAAAGCTATTATATAATTTGCTGGTATAGGTGGCATATCGCCTATACCAGCAAAAAAGGGTCTGAACTTTTGCTAAGTTCGGACTTCTTTTTTTACGTGAATGGCGGCCAACTTCATTTTTGTAGTATCTGACAAAATGAAATAAGAGGAGTATAATAAATATGCCTATATTTTATCATTCATTTAGAGGGGCTAATTAAAAATATAAAGACCAAGGGAGAGAATAAAATTGAAAAAAATATTTATGTTTTGTTTGCTGTTGATTTTATGTTCCGCAATTTCAGTTTGTAGTGCGGATTCTAGCTGGAAGGTTCTTCAACCGTTTGGTTGGAATACAGATCCTGATGGACAGACAACGTTTAATAACGGAGTCAATATCACTATGCCGATTGGCACTCCGATTCCAGCACCGCTACCAGGAACCGTTATTGCTATGGAAACGGATCCGGATGGTTATGGATATTATATTGTATTAGATCATGGCGATGGTAAACAGACAATCTATGGTCATATTTTGCAAAGTAGCTTTAATCTTCACAAGATTGGTGATGTCTTTAAGCAAGGAGATACGATTGCGTTTTCCGGTAACGAAGGGAACTCAACTACTCCACACTTACATGTAGGCTATTCTGAAACCAATAATCCATATAAAAATGGCTGTATTGACCCCATGCCACTGTTACGTGCTGCTGGCTGGGATATACAAAACGAAAAAGAACAAACGATAGTTCCACTAGAAGTAAAATAATATAGGATACGGATTTTTCATTATTTTATTAGCCTTGTTTCTAGTTTACATCTTACATAATAAAAATAGGCTCATAGAGTTTTTAGCTCGTACTTACAGGGCTATCACACTGATTCTTAGTGTGATAGCCCTGTAAGTATTTGCTCAATTGCAATAGGATGTTCTCTACCCTTGAGTTAACACGAAATCAAGAGATTGAAAAAGTGGGGAAATTTTTGTTGACTTAGAGTTAAGTCAAAGTGATAATGGCACTGCTACACCAACAATTTATCTGAAGTCAAATGAATTATACCTATATATTTTAACCTTTTTGAATACAAAAATAGCTTATGAATACCTTACAGCTTATAATCCAACTATTAACTTATTAACGACGGATATTTGTAATCTCCCTTTGATTATTGAAGAAAAGAAAATATCAAAAATTGATTCCTTAACAGAAGAAGTAATAGAAATCTCTCGTCGTGAGTGGGAAAGTTTTGAAACCTCATGGAATTTCCAGCACCATCCACTACTCTGCGATACATCTAGAATTACATTCAGTTTTGCTAAATGGTATAAACTTACTGAAGATCAATTCAATAAATTAAAAGTTAACTATCATTCCCATCACTGACGAAGAATATTTCGAAGATGATATTATTGCTTTGTTCGTTGCCTTTGTCAAAAAGGTTTATGGTGCAGAAACAGTGGAAGAAAACCTTGATTTCATTGCCAAGGCACTCAGTAACAAGGGCAATACTTCCCGTGAAGTCATCCGCAACTACTTTGTGAAGGACTTTTTCAAGGATCACTGCAAGATTTATCAAAAACGCCCAATTTACTGGCTCTTTGACAGTGGTAAGGCTGATGGTTTCAAGGCACTCATCTATATGCATCGTTATAATGAGAACACCATCGGCAACTTGCGTATCGATTATTTGCGCCAGATGCAAATTGTCTATGACAGCGAGATCGTTCGTATGCAGGAAACTATAAATAACAGCACCAATACCCGTGAAGTAGCGATCGCTGAAAAACGCAAGGAAAAACTGACCAAGCAGCTGAAAGAGACTAAGGACTACGACGAAAAAATTGCGCATTTAGCTCTGGCTCGCACCGCCATTGATCTGGATGACGGCGTTAAGGTCAATTATGAAAAAGTACAAACTGGAACGGATGGCAAGAAGCTGGAAGTGTTGGCGAAGATATAGAGACTAAATTTTGCCCAAAAAGGGAATTGTTATAGAGGTAACTATCCGGAATTTCCGGATAGTTCGATGGAAAGAGGCGCGGGGAATTATTAGGATGATGTTATGGGGGATGACAGATAGGAGTGCCAATAATCCTGCCTCCATGACAACTCTAAGATGTGATATACTGAGAAGCAAAACCTAATATAAAGGGCGGATGAGCATTGAGTACAATATATGATAAATTATTAGAAAAGGCAAAAGAAGCATTTATCATGTCGATTGAAATATATAATAAACCAACGATTCGGTATCGAGTAGAAGGTTTTAGCTTCTTTATCTGTAATGCTTGGGAGTTGATGTTGAAAGCCCATCTGTTAAATACTAATGGAAATTCTAGCATTTACTATAAAGATAACCCAGGTAGAACTATCACACTAGAGAATTGTATTCAGAAGATTTTCACTAACAATAAAGATCCTTTACGTCTAAACCTAGAAAAAATTATAGAACTTCGTAATACCAGTACTCACTTCATTACTGAAGAATATGAAATGCTTTATATTCCTTTATTTCAGGCTTGCATATTAAATTTTAATGAAAAGATGTATGATTTTCATAATGCGGATATGACGAAAATAATTCCTCAAAATTTTCTAACTCTTGCAGTTAGTATGAAAGCTTTAGATGAAGAAAGCATTCGTGCTAAATATCCAGAAGAAATCGTTGCAAAAATGATAAATACCAATCAAATGATAGTTAGTATGGCTAGTGAAAATAATCAATCTTTTTCGATTAAGATAGAGCATCATCACTATATAACCAAGGACCAAAACAGAGCAACTTCTACTGTTTATATTGATAAGAATGCTGAGAATGGGGTAAAGATAATCAAAGAGTTGAAAGATCCAAATACAACACACAAATATAGTGCTAAGAACTGCATAAAAGAGATAGCAAAACGTTTACACAAGGCAAATATTCATTTATTTTATAATGGGAATCCAGTTACTTTTAACATGCACCATTTTACATTGTTTTGTAATTATTACGATTTAAAAGAGAATCAAAAATATTGTTACACTTATAAGGTAACTACTTCTCCTACATACAGTTACTCCATTCAGACAATTGATTTTATCGTGGAAGAAATAAGAAAATCCCCCGATGCAATCATCGGAGGATTAAAAGAAAAAATAAAAAATAAGTTAACCTCAGGAGCAAAGGAATTCTAAGCACTAACGTGCCTACTCCCATTCGGGAACCCAGCTTTTATCCATCGCAGGTTAACTTGTTACTTATATTATGCCATATTCATAAAAAATATGCAATACGCTGATAAAATATCAGTGGGGTTCGTAGGGA
>CAXYVG010000147.1:0-7086 GCA_964292325.1 uncultured bacterium
CATGATTAAGAGACTTACCAGCGCCAACAATATCCGTTTCATCATCACAGCAGATCACGGATTTATTTACAAACGCGATAAACTGGTTGAAAGTGATAAAATCAGCGGGTTCGATAGGGAAAATGCTTTTGTAGGAAGAAGATATGTCATTGCTTCAGAAGGCATCCATGCAGAAGGCGTAGGTACACTGAGATTGGGCGATATACTGGGCAATGAGGATGATCGAATTGTCTCTGTACCGATCGGGAGCGATGTCTTCAAAGTTGCTGGTGGCGGTCAAAACTTCGTCCATGGAGGCTCAACGCTTCAGGAAATCGTGATACCAGTCCTGAATGTCAGAACCAACAAATACCATACTGAAACGAAGGCTGTGAGTATTGCGCTTGTGAGTTCCGTTCAGAAGATTACAAATCTTACAGCAAATCTGGATTTCATTCAAACGGAAGCTGTGACAGATGTGAATAAAGAAACAATTTATAAAGTGTTCTTCATTTCAGATGACAACGAAAAAATTTCTAATGATAACCTTTATGTTGCTGACAAAAAAGATAAAGATGCAAGCAAACGTATTTTCCGATTGAAGTTCACTTTCAAAAACAAGAAATATGACAAAAACAGAAAATATTATCTGGTCGCATACGATGAAGTGAATGCTCTTGAAGTCATCCGCCACGAAGTACAAATGGATTTGGCTTTTTCAGATGATTTTGGATTTAATTTCTAAGGCAGGAGGATTAAATATCAATGGAAGAAACTAGATTAGAAATAATAGACAATCCGAATGCTGTTCTCAATAGGAAATTAAGGCAGTTCTTCGATGGAAAGATTGTCCGCAAAGACTTAACAAAATCCATAAAAGAAGGCGCAAATGTACCTGTTTATGTGCTGGAATTCTTACTGGGACAATACTGCAGCTCGGATGATCCTGAAATCATCGAAGAGGGAGTAAAGACAGTAAAGAAAATTCTCTCAGAAAACTTTGTTCGCCCGGATGAAGCTCAGAAAATTCTTTCGGTTTTACGCGAGAGAGGCAGTTATACAGTAATCGACCGTATAACTGCGAAGCTCAACATTAAGGAAGATCGCTACGAGGCCGAATTTTCAAATCTTGGGGTACGGGAAATTCTCCTGGCACCCAGCTATGTTTCGGAATATGATCGGCTTTTATGCGGGGGGATCTGGTGTATCGTACAGCTGGAATATGAATATTTGGAAGAGGATAAAAGATCCACTCCTATTCGTGTACGGAAACTTACACCGATTCAAATGCCTCATATTGAATTGGATGAAATCAAAGAAGCCAGAAAAGAATTCACGAAAGAAGAGTGGCTGAATGTATTGGTCCGCTCAACAGGAATGGAATCTGATAAATTTACAGATCGTGAAAAGTGGCTTCTCCTTGCCCGTATGATTCCTCTTGTCGAGAATAACTTCAACCTTTGTGAACTCGGTCCGCGCAGCACAGGGAAGTCTCATATTTATAAAGAGATTTCGCCGAATAGTATCCTTGTTTCCGGTGGGCAAACCACTGTTGCCAACTTATTTTACAATATGGCAAACAAAACCGTGGGGCTTGTGGGGATGTGGGACTGTGTGGCTTTTGATGAAGTGGCTGGAATTACCTTCAAAGATAAAGACGGCATTCAGATCATGAAGGATTATATGGCATCTGGATCTTTTGCTCGCGGCAAAGAGGAAAAGGCAGCCAGTGCGTCCATGGTGTTCGTGGGTAACATCAATCAAAGTGTGGATGTTCTGCTTAAAACATCGCATTTATTCGAACCTTTCCCAGTGGCGATGGCTTACGATACTGCTTTTCTGGACCGGATGCACTGCTATGTACCCGGTTGGGAGATTCCCAAATACAGACCGGATTTCTTCACAGACGAATATGCCTTCATAACCGATTACCTTTCAGAATTTATGAAAGAAATGCGAAAAGAGCAATTTGGTGATGCCTGCGATAAATTCTTTAAGTTTGGATCGAATTTGAATCAGCGTGATGTCATTGCGGTCAGAAAAATGATTTCAGGTTTCACGAAGCTTCTGTATCCAGATGGTGTATACAATAAAGAGGATATGACGGAAATAATGACTATTTCATTGGAACTTCGACGCCGCGTCAAAGAGCAACTCAAGAAAATTGGCGGCATGGAGTTCTATGATGTGAATTTTTCCTATATCGACAACGAAACTTTTGAAGAACATTTTGTTCCTGTGCCCGAGCAAGGTGGCGGTAAACTTATCCCAGAAGGTATGCCCAATCCAGGTCATGTTTATACTATTTCACGCGGCAAAACAGGAATGGTAGGTGTTTACCGATTAGAGACACAGGTTCTTCCGGGCAATGGAAAGTTCGAACGGACCGGGCTTGGAACAGATCGTGATGCTAGGGAAGCCACTAACACTGCCTTTAACTATCTGAAAGCGAATGGTAGAGGTATTAGTAATTCCATAAGTACCACGACTAAGGATTATTTTATCAATTACCAGGATCTGAATGGTATCGGCATCACCAAAACATTGACGCTGCCTACCCTTGTGGCAATATGCTCGGCAGCCCTTCAGAAGCCAACACTTTCAAATCTAGCAGTTCTTGGCGATATCAGCATTAGCGGAACGATCTTGAAGGTTGAAGAACTTGCAAACACCTTGCAAGTTTGCCTGGACAGTGGCGCAAAAAAGGTGCTGATTCCAATAACCTCCGCAGTAGATATGGCCACAGTGCCACCAGAACTGATGGGTGCGTTTAGTATAATCTTTTACAATACTCCACAAGAGGCTATCTTTAAGGCTTTGGGAGTGGAGTAAAGCCAATTGATACCATGTGCCGGCTGAAAATATAAAGTGGGTTTGCGTAGCTTAAAGAATGTAAGCCTCGGATGTATGATTCGAGGCTTACTCATATTATGCGTAGGGAGATGTTTGCGTTGAAAGTCTAAAAAATCCAAATTCAAGTATATATCCAGACAAAATATGTTGTTAAAATAAATAACATATTTTATTTATCCAAATTTAAGTTTATAATGAGTTAGATTAAAATAATTGTTATTTGTTGTTAAAGTTCATTTTTGATGGAGGTATTTATTGAGTAAGTATAGGAAACATTTAAAAAGATTGCTGTATATTTTAGTTTTTACAATAAGTTTGTTCGGAAGTTTTGAATATTTTCTGCCAATTATCAACAATCCATTAAAGTTAATCTCAAATGTTTTATTCAACGTTATAAATTTATATCTATTTACACCTTTAGTATCTTTACAGGAAAACCTTCCAATAAGTTTGGAAATCGCCATTTGGTTAGCTCCGCTTTGTACTGTATTAGGTATTTTTAGTATTTTAGAGAAAATTTTTGTATCCACTAAACATAATTTACGGCACAAAAATAAAAAACATCATTTAGTTATTGGACTAAACAATTTTTCCTATAGGTTCATAAACAATGTTTTGAATGATCCCAAATTTAATTCTCAAATTCTATTATTGACTAATCAAGAAAATGATGAGGTTGATACCTTGAAACAACTAGGCGTTTGGGTGAAAAAAATAGACTTCACCAATATCGATCGAAACAAGGAACTTGTAGCGATGATAAAAAAAGATCTTATTGAGGATATATACTCTTTTGAAAATGAACCTGAAAATTATGTGCATGCCCAGTACATCCATTCAATTTTTGAGTTGCATCAGAAAAAACAGACAGAAAAACCTAATGGAAACAAGAAAAATTTCTACTTTGTTTCTGACAGTATTGCTTTGGAACAGTTATTAGATGATCAGTTGAAAACGGCATTAGAAGAGTACTTCTCAATTCAGTTTTGTGATATAAATAATTTGCTGGTATTAGATTTATTGAAAAATTCTGACATAGACAACGAGAACAGTTTTTGTTTCTACAGGACATCGGAGTTAACAAATTCCTGGGAAAAAAATATGCTAGAGTCTAGAGTGAAATTGAGCGAAAATATAGGAAGCATTAATTTATTGTTGATGGGTTTCTCTAAAATTAGTGAAAAGATACTTTATAATGCTTGTATTTTAGGAACAATCAATCTGGATCAGAAAATGAAAGTTACGATAGTAGATGAAAACCTTGAAAGTAAATTTGATGTTTTCAAAGCAAGCTGCCAAAAAATTGATACAGTTGCAGATATCGAATTATTGGATTATCCATTGGTATCTAATAAATTATATGAAAAGCTCATTGATTCAGTTGAAAAAGACTCGTTTACAGTATGTATATTCGCATCAGATGATTTCAGGGATTCTATTCTATCTTATGAGAGCATTGTAAGAGTATTAAATAAATCAAAATGCTTGCAAAATTGTGCAATGTACTGTCAGGAATTCGATGAAAAAAATCCGGTTACTGAAATTTTAAAAGACTCTATCCATTTCTTCGGAAATATTGATTCGGTCCTAAAAATTAAACGTGTTACTCAACAAAAAGAATACGAAGGTGCAAAACAATTCTTCGGGGAATACCAGGAGTCGTTTGCAGAAATTAATCATTCTGATAGCGCTAAAGACATTGATAAAGCTTGGAGAAAAAATTCAAATTACAAGAAGCAGTCCACTTTATATCAGTATTTGCATCAAGATGTAAAAAAAATGCTCATGGGAAAATGTATCGAAGCTTCCTCGTCCGAAGATATGTTACAAATTCAAAAAAATTTCGGAGAACAATTAGGCGAGGCTTCCATAAAATCTAACGAAACACATGATCTAGAAGCTGCTAAGAAAAAAATTGCTATTGATCAAGTAGCAGCTGTCGAAAGACATTTGATTACTGATTATTTTTGTGGTTTAGAGCATAAACGCTGGAATAATTTCGAATACATGAATAATTTTATTTTTGAAGAAAAGTTATATGTGATTCAGGATGGTAAATGGGAACCAACCAGTAGTGATGAAACGTTTAAATTACACACTTGTTTAATTGACGATTGGGAAAATCTAAAGAAATTAAAAGCGGACACCGTCATTTATGACTGTATTCCATTTATAGATAAGGAGTTAGTATATGGTAAAGTTCATTGATGGAGAAGATTACGTTTTTGTTAGTTATTCAAGTAAAGATAGAGAAAAAGTGGTCAATACGCTTCAAACACTAAATGAAAAATATAAAGTTAATATTTGGTATGATGCTAATCTAATCGCAGGAAATACCTGGACAGATGAAGCAATAAGCAAAATGATTTCGTCAACAGCTGTCCTGTTTTTCGGAAGTGTAAATGCACTCACAAGTCCGAATGTTCTGGAAGAGGTTCGTTACATAAAAGATTGTTATCCTAAACATCCTTTTATACCAATCAGTTTTGAAAATAGGCATTTTTCTGAAATTATTAAGTTTGATGTTAATCCCAAATCAAGTGGATACCCGGATGAGCAACGGAATGCAGCGAATAAAATGTTACCGTATTTGAATAATAATATTACTAGGATTATTTTAGATCGTGAAAACCCCATAGTCTCCATAGATAATTTATATAATGCAATTTTTAATCTTGCATCCTCAGCAATATTAGGAGACAAAAAAACTGAAATAAAAAATAATAATATTTATAGCGATGTTACAACAAAAGGCAATGATCAAATTATTACAGAAGATAAAGTAAAAACCAGCGATGGTAAAAAATCAGAGAATTTAAAGTATACCCTATATGGGAAAAGTCATTCTGATAACCAATCCGATTTCATGTTTACAGTATTTAAAGAGGTTCTTTCAAAGAAACCATCTGCAATCAAAGAAGTTATAAATCAATTGACATGCGCTACTGAAGTTGATTTTACGTTACCTGAAAATAGAAATAGTGGTAAAATGAAACCATATTTTCGCACATGCAAATATTTTACCTTTTCTGATAGGGAAGGTGTTTGCATCGGAACTTCATATTCGTTTAATGATAAATTAATTATGGTAGCTAAACTTTTAAAAATTTGTGGAGAAAATAATGATGTTCTTAAATTAGAAAATGTATCATTACCGACTGTCAAAGTGGTCCAAGTGCATGAGGAACAAAGAAATTCCGATTCAGGAATGGAATATGTACTTTTTGGGAAAACGTTTAAAGGAAATCAATCTGAAATGATGTCAAATATATTCGAAAAAGTTATTTCGAAGCATCCAGATAAGCTAGAGGAGTTATCTTCTAAGCTAACTTGCATTTCTTTGGTTGACTATGATCTACAGAAAAATAGAGAATCAATGAAACCATATTTTAGGGCACGCAAAATGTTTTATATTGACGGTAGAAAATATTGTGTTGGTACTTCATTCGGGTTGAAGGATAAATTAGTACTAATTCGAAAGTTATTCAATATCTGTGGTGAGCCGAGCAGTGAATTGGAAATAAGAGGGCAAGTTTTTTAAACACAGCGAAAATTCTGAAATGTAATCAGGATTTTCGTTTTTTCTTTACCCTTAATCCCAATGCTTCACCACATCCGTATGGTAAAATAATCATATTGACTTACACGAACAGGAGGCGATCCGATGGGGTTGCAGTTTATTTTAGGCAAGGAATCGGCGGACAAGAAACAAGCGATATATGAGCGGATTTCGGGGATCATGACGGAGGAGCCGGATGCGGAGGTATTTGTGCTGGTTCCGGAGCACGCGAAATTCGAGGCGGAGATGTCGATCCTGGAAAAACTTTGGCAATTCGAGGCTTTCCGGGAGCAGGATATGATGGGCTCGATGAATCTGCAGACGTTCAGTTTCAGTCGTTTAGCGTGGTATTTGCTGAAGAAGTCGCCGATCTTCCAACAGCAACAATTGTCGGAAGCCGGCCTCAGCATGCTGGTGCGGAAGATTTTGATGGAGAAGGAACAGGAGCTGATCCTTTTCCGCCGGGAAGCCAACAAAGAAGGCTTCATCAAACAGCTGACTGATCTGTTTCTGGAGCTGCGCAGCGGCCGCATCGAAGAGGAGGATCTGCAGGGGATTTTGGCGAACCATGCTGAATCCGGCAATGAGGCCGACTTCCAGCTGAAGCTGACCGAACTGAAGGAGCTTTACCAGGCCTTCAATGAAGCGCTACTGGACAAGTACCTCGAAAAGGAAGTCATCCTTGAGGCGTTGGC
>CAXYVG010000148.1:0-6964 GCA_964292325.1 uncultured bacterium
TTTCAACGTAAACATCATCTTACAAAGCAAAAAAATATTCAATTATAAATATTCAACTATGAAAAAGATTCTGTTTTTTATTAAAAAAATTTTTTTTTTATTTTGTAGTGTCTCATACCCCCCCCTATTACCTCCATATAAATATAAAAAAATCCCTACAAAAATAATTTTAATTTTGGTTTGGATTTTTTAGTTATATGGAAATTTAAAAGGACTTTTCTATAAGGAAAGAGAAGGTGTTATTTTATAGGTGTTTTTGGGATTAAATGCAAACGAATGTCGATTTGAGTGATCGTATATTTGGGGTAAGACCGGGACATGGGGACAGGTTATTCTGTTGTGTCCCACAAAAGCGTGTGGATTAAATTGGAGACTAAGCAGATGGGTTGCCAAGAAGTATAAGCGAGTACCTTCGAGCCAAAGATGTGCCAAAAACTGGCTAGGGGAAATGGCAGAGCACAATCCCAAGCTGTTTGTCCATTGGCAATTTGCAAGTATTCCAACGGTTAGATAATGGGAAGCGCATGAATTGAGAAACTCACGTACGGTTTTGAGAGAACATGGGGTGAAATTCTCTTGGGCTATTTAACTTTTTGTCCTATGTATAGCAGCCGTTCAAGGGAGTGATGAGCAATTACTACGATACTTGTGATTCAGGTGAATATTTTTATGCTAATATTATTGTCTAGTATTGCTGTACATGCTTGCTTTTTTCTAGATAGAAAGAAGTATGTACATAAGCTGTTTTTAATATTAATATTCTTAACGATAGTAATATTGATATTAGAAATATTGAGTGTATTACTCAATTCTAGTACTCATATTGACTTTATGATTGCCCATAAGTTAGTTAATTCATTAGGATTTGCGCTGACGCCATTGGTGCCAATTTGTGCATTACTATATGTATATAAAATAACGAACAAATACAAAAAAATAGATATGAAGACGCTTCTTTGCTTGAGTGTACCGTTTGTTGTAAATAGCATCATATCATTGGGTAGCTATGGTTTTAATTGGATGTTTGGTATAACTAATGAGAATATTTATGTACGGGGCCCACTGTTTTTTGTTTCACCAATGACCAGTTATTTTTATTACATGGTATATTTACTATTATTATATGATAGTCGAAAGAAGCTTAATAGAGAGGAACTACTTATACTTAGTTTGCTTACAAGTATTCCCGCTGTGATATCTATCTTTCAGTTGTATTCCCTTATATATTTAACGATTTGGAATGGTATAGCGATTGCTGTTGTAATTAACTATATTTTTATTATGTACAGGCAGACAAAGATTGACCCATTAACGGGATTGGGTAATCGCATAGCTTATGATGAATACCTTATAAGTTTGCACAGAAAAAGTAATATTGTTTTAGCAGTAGTAAATATTGATCTGGACGACTTTAAAGATATTAACGATGCTTTTGGGCATCATGAAGGCGATAAAGTATTGAGGTTCTTTGCGAGGCAGTTGGAAGATGTATTTGAAGGAAAAGGAGTTCCTATCCGTTTGGGTGGTGATGAGTTTATTGTCTTGGTTAACGACAATCAAGAAGAAACATTAGCACAGTATATAAAAACACTAAATAATAAAATTGATACATATAATGAAAGCAGTGACAAGCCTTATCATATTAAGTTTAGCTGTGGTTTGACAATATTTAGTAATAAGTATAATGCTATATATGATCTTATTCAGCATAGTGATAAGCTCATGTATGAAGAAAAGGAAAAAAAGAAGTCACGGAGAATAGCAAACACCAACGAGATAGGTGAATGTGAAAGCCGAATGAGGTGATAGAATGTGGTTCTTGACTGGGATATGATTAGAAGGTGAACCGTATCATTTATAATAGCTAAAGAACTCCTGCCAAATTTTTGTAGAATTTTAGCAGGAGTTTTGAATTTTTAGGGGGAATTTAGGGAGGGCTGATTGTCCTGTCCTGATAGAACATAATGTTTTCAGGAAGTTTAACAATTTGCAGGAATTTTGCACTTTTATAGTAAACTTAATAAGGATCATACATATTGTTTATTGAGCTCACAAAATCATGAGGCCGCTGAAAAAGTTGCTGTCGTAAGGATTGGGATTTGGTAATTTATGAAAGAGGTGCAATACATGCTTAAAAACAAACGACATAATACTCAGAGTCTGTATTTCTCGGAACAACTTACTGCTGCCCTGAAGAAAATTACCAACTATCCCTTGACCGTTATTGAAGCACCAATGGGCTATGGAAAAACGACAGCGGTTAAAGAATACATTGCGAATAGTAATTTGGAAGTGCTTTGGCAAACAGTATATGATAACGTCGACATGCACTTCTGGAGCAGTTTTTATCAACTGTTTGTCGAATTGGACTTCGCCTGCTCAGTTAAGTTAGCGGAAGTTGGTATGCCAGAAGACAGTGCAACAAGGCGCGAGGTGGTAGACTGTATTGCTGGTATAGAACGCAAAAACACCACAATCTTGGTTATCGATGACTTTCACCTGATTACCGACACGGAATTACACGACTTTATCGTATATTTGGTTAAGAATGAAATTCCTGATTTTCATGTCGTTATCACGACGCGGATGGCCTCATTTGATAAGTTGGATGAACTGAAAATAAAAGGACTTGCTCAGCATATTACCCAAATGTTCCTGGAATTGCAGCCAGGTGAAATTATCAAATATTATCAGAAGTGTGGTGTTCGGCTGAAGCAAGAAGAAGCCAGCCTTCTGTATGCCTATACCGAAGGCTGGATCAGTGCCCTATACTTGTGTTTGCTGGGTCTATTGCAAGATGGGCGATTAGAGAAACCGACCAACCTTCGGGAACTTTTTTCCAGGGCTGTTTTTCGACCACTGTCCGGTGAACTTAAGAATTTTATGTTGCATATTTGCTTATTTGATCATTTTACCTTGCCACAGGCTCAGGCTATGTGGCCGAAGAATAATGCACTAGTACTGTTGAAGCAACTATTGACGCAAAATGCTTTCATCCAGTTTGATACACGTCGTCAGGTCTATCATCTGCACAATATTTTTACCGGCTACCTGCGGGAACTTTTTGCAGAACAGGACGAAGAAATCAAACGGAAAATCTGGCAAGCAACGGGCGAATGGTATGCCAGGGAGGAAAGTTACCTTGAGGCTATGGAATCATTCTATCAGGCTGGCGATTTTGATCGGCTGCTTGACGCGGTGGAACTAGACAAAGGCAATAGTATCAATAGTGAATATAAAGAATCTATTATCCATTTTTTTAGGGAATGTCCGGAAGCAATTAAGCAAAACCATCCTGTTGCCAGTTTGGTTTATGCTAGGGAATTACTTATCTTCGGAGAGACAGAACTCTTTATTCTACACTGCCAAGAGTTGGAACAGGATATTACTCAGCTCACCGACCAAACAAGGAAAGACTGGTTGGCTGGTGAACTGGAACTGGTTTATATGTTTACTAAATATAACGATATATTTGCTATGGCAGAGCATGTTCGCCGGGCGGATGAACTACTGCCCGGGAGGTCCAAACTATGCGATCATAATACGCCTTGGACACTGGGGGCGCCTTCTGTTCTCTATATGTTTTACCGTAAAAGCGGTGAACTTCAACAAGAAGTCAAAAGTTTGGCTGTGACTATGCCGCTGTATTATAAATTGACTGCTGGCCATGGCTTAGGTGTGGAATATATAATGGAGGCCGAACGATATTATTATACTGGTGATTTTGAAAATGCCGAGATTGTCAGCCACAAGGCGTTTCAGATGGCCAAGACTGGGCGGCAGATTGGCAGTATTGTCGGTGCCTTGTTTCTTCAGATTCAGGTGGCCTTTGCACAGGGTGACTTGGCATTTGTAATGCAGCTGCTGGAAGAGATGCGGGCAGAGATTAGAGCTAGCAGGCAAGTATTATATTTGCATACTGCCGAGTTATGTGAGGCTTTTGTGTTCGCTCATCTAGGTCAACCAGACAATCTTGCCGCCTGGGTTGGAGCCGGTGATTTTGCTGCTAGCCGACTTCTCGCTCCTGTCTTTGCATACTTTACTATAATTTATGGCCGGGTGATGCTAATTACCGGGCAAGAACGGAAGTTGCTAGGCGTGGCGGATCACTTTATGGATATTGCTGCTTTCTGTCCCAACCTGCTCAGTCAAATATACATTTACATTTATATTGCAGCGGCGAATAAAAAACTTTTCCGTCAGGAAGCGGCGCTTTTGGCACTGAAACAGGGGCTTGACATAGCGTTGCCTGACAATGTAATCATGCCATTTGTGGAAAACACGGATTTGATTGAGCCGTTGCTCGCAGAACTGAGTAATAAAGGTATCTACCGTGAAGAAACAATGGCGATAATAAAGTTAGCAAAGAGTTATCAGCAGGCGATCGCCGCTATGAACAAGACCATTGGTGGCGAGGCAGCAAAACCCAAGTTGACGGATCGAGAACGGGAAATTGCCCTTTTAGTCGTGGACGGGTTAACCAATAGGGAGATTGCAGCTGGACTGAGTATTTCTGAAAATACGGTAAAGACACAGCTCAAACGCATTTTTGAAAAGCTGAGCGTCAACTCGCGGGCGCTACTAATAAAATATTTGGAATAAAAGTAATAATAAAGTGAAAATATAATCGTTTTGTCACCCGATGGGTGATATCACTTGGAGAAAATCCCCTATACAATCTTAGTATTGGTATAGGGGATTTTTGATTTAGCAGAGGGGAGGATTAGATTGGTTCATATCATCAAGGTAAATGCCAAAGAGCCGTATCGACTGGAAGTGCTATTAAACAACGATAACATCATTATTCTGAATATGGCTACTAGACTAAACAGTATCCGTTTTAGTGTACTCAAAGATCAGTCTTTTTTTTACAGTGCAACTACAGATGGTCAATATATTCGCTGGGGAAAGCAAGTGGAAATTTCGCTTAGCGAGGTATTCCACTTGGCGCAAAAATAGAATTATTAATTGTAAGTATTAAAATCTATTTAATAAATAAAAGATGGAGAGTGGAAAGTATGATAATAAGACTATTGATGGTGGGAGTACTCGCGTTGTCATTATTGCTTTCTGGGTGTTCAAGAAGCCCAGAGGATGCCAAGAAGGAGTTATCTGATAAGAAAATTCAATACAATGAACAAAGTTTTGTAAAAGCTGTAGAGGATCAAAAAATGGAGATTGTAGAGCTGTTTATTGAGGCGGGAATGAGTCCGAATGTTGTGACTGCCAATGGGAGTCCGTTGCCAACCGCAGCTGCAGCCGGTAATCTAGAAATAGTGAAACTTTTGATTGAAAAAGGCGCTGATGTAAATATTAAGAGCAAGGATAAGGGGGATTTGACACCACTGTTTGCTGCCATTCTTGGGGAAGGGAAAGAAAAGCAGGATGCTGTTAAGTTGTTGCTGGATAAAGGTGCGGATGTGAATGCGCGTTTTATTTCAAAAGGATTTGAAGCAACACCACTAATGATGGCGGCGGCACAAAAGGATACGGAGATTGTTCGATTGATACTGGCAAAAAAACCAGATATCCATGCGGTGGACAGTGGTACGGGAATTACTGCTTTAATGATGGCCGTGCTCAACAATAATGTTGAAAATGCAAAAGAACTTTTGTCACAGGGGGCGGATGTCAATAAAAAAGCGAAAAATAGTGCTACAGCCCTTTCTCTTGCTAAACAAGAAAAAAATAAGGAAATGATTAGTGTCCTAACGAATGCGGGAGCAAAGTAATTTTTGCTTTTGGGTTGCTTTCAACATGTGAAAATTTGGTATTGATTTACCAACAAGTTTTTTATCATGGTGTTTGAATAAAATTACGCTGAAAAAGGATGGTTGCGTCAATGAAAAAAATGATTGTTACTGCAATTTTGTGTTTTGTTTTCGTAGGAATACTGGGTTCGGTCGCCAGCGCGGGGAAATTGGACTGGAAAACAACAGAGGTTTACGAAGAAATTGGTTCGATCTATGTAAAAGGGTATTTTACGAACAATATGCCCAACAAGGTGGTCAACAAGATTAATTGGTTTCAACCAAACCTTACGGTAACATTAGCAGATGATTCGACGATTTTCCTGGATGAGACCGCTGATTATAAACAAGATTGCTGGATTGAACCAGGCGGCAGATCAGATATTATGTGGTTCAGAATCACCGGTACGAATATGGAATGGGCTGGTTGGCATGTCACTCCCAAATACAATTACCATACAATCGTACCGAAAGGATAGTCAGGTTGAGCCCTAACTTAGTAATTACGCCTGATTCCGATGAAAGTTTTCGGTAAAAAAGAGCAAAACCTGATGTATTATATATTTTAATACTCAAGTTTTGCTCTTTTTATTACCGAGTTGGAACTTCTATGCTTTAGATGGTTCTGAAGATTTTTCGTTCTTATCCTTTCCTGAAATGGATTGGGTTAGATATGCAGAAAGCAATCCCCCGAGTGCTGCTGCACCACCGGCAGTAGCACTTAAGTTTGCTAACCCGTCCCCTTGACACTCAGGAGACGATAATTACTCAAAAGAGAAGGCAAAGTTACCGTGGGCTCCGTTTTCCTTAATAGAAAAGAAATAGACGGTTTGCCAACCCTTTTGTGTAGCGTATTGTCCGCCTTGTCCCCAGTATTGGAATTTGATAGAAGTATTAACCGGTGCAGAAAGATCTGGATCGGAGAGGTTTGCATTGGGATCGCCTTGCCACACGTCATTTTTTGACAAGGCATACAACCAGAGGACTTGCTCCCAATCACCATAATTTTCGATTGTTACTCTAGTAGAGGCGTTGGGTTTGACAGTAAACCAGCCTTTAGTATAATTGGTATTGCGGTTGGCATCCCAGCTTTGAACGGCTACATATACAGCTTCTGATCGATTGTTAGTCAGTTCTAGTGTGGCTGTGTTTGCGGCTGAAGCCAGAGCTGGTATAGCTACCATAATCAGCGTAAGCAGAAGCAAACCTAAGAA
>CAXYVG010000149.1:0-6926 GCA_964292325.1 uncultured bacterium
TTCATAAGAATACCCACCTATGGTATAATTACTTTTTGTAATTGAATGATTAAAGAAAGAGTGAAACATAGTTGGAAAAAAGAATACATTATAAAAAACGTAAGGGCAGAAAAAGAAGGTTTCTTCTGCAATTTGTAAGTCTAATTTTCACCGTAATTATTATTCAAATGTATTTGCAATATACTTTAGACACTACGCTTTCTGTAATCAATAATAGAGGCGTGATTCCTACTCGCGGTACGCTGATTTTGAGTACAGGTGTTCTGCTGCTTCTGGGCTCATGGTTGTGGGCTCTGTTGGGAGATGTCACGTTGACAAATTTGCTGCTAATCTTTGTTGGAGGCATAATGGGGGTTGTCAACCTCGAAAAAACGCGACAGCGCACCGAGCCGCTGTATCCAAGCGATTTGAAAATGATTACCGCAAGTAAATCTTTACTTGAGATGGTGTCTGGACAGACCGTGGCAACAGCGCTTGCTTTTGTTTTATTTTGCGGAGTCTTTTTTTATTTTGTGATCCATAGGAACATAAAAAAACAAACCCCTAAGTTGCCGAAAAAAAATCGCTTAGCCATCCTACTGATTACATCTTTAGGGTTGCTTTACATTGGGCAATTTCAACAACAAGGTAATTTGTTGAAAAGAGCCTATGAACAGAAAAGTGCTTGGATACATTGGAGCCAATTGGATAATTATTATGTGAATGGTTTTGTCGCAGGGTTTCTGTATAATCTGCCATCAGATCCGATGGAAGAGCCGATAGATTATTCGGCAAAAAAAATCACTGATCTTCATGAAAAATACCAAGCCATTGCAGATGAAATCAATGAGGATAGGGACAAAACAGAACCGGATGTAAATGTCATTTTTGTGATGAATGAAAGTTTTTCGGACCCTACTGAATTAGAGGGGATTAACCTGAAAGTTGATCCGATTCCTTTTATCAGAGCTTTGGCGGACAACTCCTATAATGGGGAGATACTTTCGCCAGGTTATGGCGGCGGGACAGCCAATATAGAATTTGAAGCTTTGACCGGTTTTTCGATGGAGCCTTTTTCTGCGAATATTACCTCCCCATACACGCAGTTTCTGTCTACAATTGAACGCTTTCCGTCAGTCGTTTCGCGTTTGAAGGATGCTGGTTATGCTACGACGGCTATTCATCCCTTCAACACGACGATGTACAAGCGGAAGGAAAATTATAATGTTCTTGGCTTCGATGCGTTCATTTACGACACCACAATGAGTTTTACGGAAAGGATCGACACGAATCCTTATATCTCCGACAAAGCAGCTTACGAACAAGCCTTCCAAAAGCTGAACGAGACGCCAGAGAAAGATTTTATCCATCTCGTTACGATGCAGAATCATGCTCCGTATACGGATAAGTATACGGATATCCCTACGTATGAAGAGTCCGGCATAAAAGATCCCGATGCCCGTAATTACCTTCAGGATCTTATCTATTCGGACCAAGCACTGGAATTATTTGCATCACAATTGGCCGAACTGGATGAACCGACCGTTGTCGTATTCTGGGGCGATCATTTATCGAGTGTCTTCGGTGGAAAGGTCTATGAGGCCAACACAGTTCCAGATATGCATAAAACACCTTTGCGCATCTTCAGCAACTATGAGAGTAATTATAAAGACTTGGGTACCATAAGCCCAATCTATTTCTACACGGAAGTGCTGGAAATGACCCAGACCAGATTGTCCCCTTTCGATGCGTTGCTGGAAACACTTCAGTCAGAAGTCCCAGCATTTGAAAAATCCATGTATTTGAATGCAGAAACAGGGGTGTATGTATCATCCAGAGAAGACCTGTCTGAAGAAGCGCGTGAAATTTTGTTGGACTATGATCAAATCCAATATGATGTATTGACCGGGAACCGCTACAGTCTGGAAAATGATTTTTTCAAATAATGTTGGTACCTGAAAGCCACTAGAAGATGGATGCTCTTCTGGTGGCTTTTTCTAGTATAATGGATACGAAAGAATATCCGAGAGTGTCAGCTCCGACGAGCGCTCCGCTCGCCGGAGAAAAAAACAATGCCGGATTGCTCAACTCCTGGGAACAAATGTTAGCCGGAGGAGAGCTATCTTGATGTAGCTGGACTCCAGCGAAGGTCTTCCTCATCGGAGCAGCACGACCATCCAATAAAAGAACATAAACAAAAAGGAGGTATACCATGCACAACCAATGGCTTGCATTTTACGTATCATCCCATGGTTTCGGGCACATGACCCGTTGCCTAGCAATCATCGAGGAATTTTTGGAGACGACCGATCATCTGATTTATCTCGCGAGCGGCACCTATCAAAACAGCTTCGCCCGGTTTTATCTGAAGCGTTTCGGCGACCGAATCGTCTTCAAGGACCTCTGCACCGAAGTCGGCCTGGTCAACAAGCAGAACAGCCTGCAGGTCGACATACCGCAGCTCAAGCAGGAGCTGAACGACTTCATGGCCGGCTGGGACATGGCTGTAGCCGAGGAAGTCGCATTTTTGAGCGATTTGCCCGTCGCCTGCGTCATCAGTGACATCAGCGTCATCGGCATTCAAGTGGGAGAACGATTAGGTGTGCGCAACATCGGCATCGCCAACTTCACTTGGTGCGAACAGTACGAGCACCTCGGACTTTCCGAAACCCTTATCGCCCGCTTCAGGGAAGTCTACGCCAAACTCGACCTCCTGATCGAGTACGACCTGATGCTACCGACCCACGATCTGGATGTCCCAAGAAAACAAGTCGGTTTCATCTGCCGCCGCTTTGATTCCGACCGCATCGCCGCCATCAAAAAACAATACGGCCCAAGCATCTTCATAACCTGCGGCAAATCCGCAAACTTGGACACCATCCAGGTCGACAACTACGAAGGCACCATTTTCGCCACCAGCGGTATCAACATCACCGCTACCGCCAATGCCACCGTCGTCCATCTCCCTGTCGAAACCTTTGACACCCATAACTACCTCGCCGCTAGCGACACCATCATCGCCAAAGCCGGCTGGGGCACCATATCAGAGGCACTGCTTTCCAAAAGGAACCTCGTGCTGATCGAAAGGGAAGGCGTCCTGGAAGATACCGAAAACATAGAAGAACTGAAGCGGCGGGGCGTTGCAGTTTCGATCAAGGAATCCAATCTAGCACGCATCGATATGCAAGCGATTAATGAGTTGATCGCTGAAAACATCGTTAGAGAGAATCTGGATGCATACCATAATGCGATGGGGGATATCATCCGCGAGTTATAACGCCTAAGGTGTGCCCACCTCCGACGGGGCTGCTCTGACCGGAGAAGAACATACATCCAGTTACACCAACTCCGACGAGAAACCCTTCGTCGGAGTTGGCAACATTTATACTATCTCACCTTCGACAAGCATATTCCTCATCGGAGGTGAGAATCAGTCAAGGCAATCCCATCAGAGAATCCTATTTCCTTCTACCAGCCAGGCCGGGCTGGGCATAGAACAGTCGAATTAGCACAGATCAATATGACCGAATAGATGTTCTATCATATATGCATTATGCAAAAGCAGTTCATTCTTCTGTAAAGGAGCCGAACCCTATGGAATTTCTGTTAGTATTTTTACTCTTGGCCTTGTTGGTCAGAATTCCACCTAACCAAGATCGCTTCAAAACCTCAGGCTATAAAGAGGCGAGCGGACACAGTTTATTTGAAACGCTGCTGGATCCTGGATGCAATGGGGAATTTTTGATTTATTCCTGTTTGGAACGTTTCGGCGAGGAGCACAAATTGTTGACGAATGTCTATGTGCCCAAGGAAGACGGCACCACCACCGAAATCGACCTGATCATGATCACGGCAACTGGCATCTATGTGTTCGAATCGAAGAATTATAGCGGCTGGATTTTTGGGGACGAGAATACAAAATTCTGGACTCAATCACTCAAAGGCGGGAAAAAGTTTCGATTTTATAACCCCATTTGGCAAAACAAGAAGCACATCAGCGCATTACAGAAGCACCTGAGACTGGGCAATGATGTTTTCCGCTCTTACATCGTCTTCAGTGAACGATGTGAATTGAAGAAAATGTTTGTCCATTCCCCGGAAGTGAAGGTCATGAATCGGAATGTGCTGTTTAGAGAGGTCGCGGATGATATGATATACTTTCCGGAAGTACTCAGCATTTGGGAAATCAACCAAATTCACAGCGATCTGAGCAAATACGCCCTCGCGGATGCCGCGACGAAACAAGCGCATATCGATGCAATGAGGTGGCGGAATTGAATAATGAAATACAAATCCCCCGATGAGGCGAATATCATCAGGGGATTTGTATTTTAAGAGAAGAATGGATTCTCTATATTGAAGACAATTAATACTTTATAAAAAAATATTTCAGAGAAATACAGAAGAAGCTTGCAGAATTCTAAAGTTGAATAATCTAAGATAAATGTCAAAATGTTTCTTTGAATATTTCATTAAGATTCTCTCTTGTTAGAATAGAAATATTACCAATTGTAAGTGACGGTAAATCTTGGGCAGGGGCTAGAGTGACATATGCGAATGTACTGTGGGCGACATTAGATTTTTTCATGATAAAATCATAAAAAGCACTCATATAATTCTGCTTTCGTTTTGAACGTAATACGGTTTTTCTTTTTTTTGTGTTTTTTTTCTCTTTTAAGAGTCTTTCGTCGGTGTTCAAATCAACGTTAAAAGCCTTCATAGTTGTTTTACATTCGAACATTTCAAAAGTTTTATCTTTGTGATTGACATGAACAATATCACATAAACTGTTTGCATAATCAGCTTTATCAAAACACTTCCGTCTTTTATAATAAATAACGGGCTCACTAAATACTTTAGAGAACCTTCCAGGTAGAGCTCTCCACCTTAATACGATTAATTCTATGTATTTTACTCTAATATCATTAAATTCGTTATAAGTTATCGAGTATAATTCGAGCAATTTATTTATTAGAGTCGCCGCTACATCTTTATTAATTGGAAAATCGAGTTCAATAATTTTTTTTTCCAATTCTAAACTATCTTTAGCATCTTTAATAGGCTGTCGATTATCGACATTCAAATAGAAAAAGTGATTTGCAAGTTCAAAGCAACCTCTATCTTTATTAATTATATTTTGTAAAGAATTTAAGAAATTGTTTTCATGAACTCCTGCGCTTTGTTTATATTTAGAATAAAATCTAAAATTCCGAATATCTGCGAGCATTAACTTTTTCTCCAAAAATGATAAGGGATTGGTGGAAGTGGAAATTCAGCCTTAGAAAACAAGTTAGTTATAGATTCTCTGAAAAACGGCTCGAGAATAATAAATAACTCATCACTAAATTTATCCTCAATATTTATTGGCGTATCTTCTGTAATATAGCTATTAATCGAATCACGTGCTTCAAATGTTACTTTAAAATTCAAGTAAAGGTAACTGTTTTCTTTATCTAAATTAACTGGTAGTGATGATAAAATTACTTCATGCTTGTTGTCGTCATCCCCCAAAAGCATGACAAACAAAACATTTGTTTGATAAACGCCTTCTTCATTCATTTTTAAACCATTTATAGAGTATCCTAATCCAATGGTTAGCTCACCATCTTTATTTGGTGAGGGTATTTTTCTTAAATCAAACTTATTTTCGATAAGTGATACTGATAGTACTTTGGTTATTAACTGCACGTATTGTTTCCTCCTTTTTGTAATCCATATGAGGTAAATGTAGCTCTACATTTCCAGACATTATGATTACATCATTACCTTGAAAGCTGGTCTCATAAGATTTTTGAATTTCTCCTAATTTGTTATTCATACTGCTATAGGTTGAGTTTAAAATATTGATTGATACTTCTAGTGATTTACGATCAGCTCCCTTTATTTCCAGCTCTAATCTTCTAGTGAATAATTCTACAAATTTAGATATTTCAGAACTCTTTTTCTGAACAAGATCGCTTTTTCTTAAAATTCTATCAATATAATTTACAGTGTTTTCCTTTTTATTTTCTAGAACAACCGTAAGATAGTTATTTAATTCGCTATCCGACTTGCTTTTATTGGATAATATTTCTACAAGTAATTGTTCTTTTCTTTTAAAGTCCAACAAATTTTTGTGCGCATCATTAGTATACATAGTCCTATAAAAGTAAGTTGAATGATTGTGCATTCTCTCACTCCTCTCCCAAAATATATTGAAAACATGTCCTCATTAGGCTTTCGGAATGTGAATTAAGTTATAAAATTGCATGATGGTGTGTAAATAAACTGATTTCTCATTCCAGCATAGTACCATCATTATAACAGATTGAATAGGGTTTTACACTTGCTTTTACTTAATTACCGTACATGATATTTAGTATTTTTCCCAAAAATAAATTCTTTTTGTAACTTTTCAGTACTCACCGATTGAGGAATTCAAGGTGTTTAGTTAAAACATGTTTATTTAGTCAAATTTTGGTCGTACGCATCCCTTGTCAAGAGTTCCAATTAAATATTTGAGCCACTTTCCAACAGATTTGTTGATTATGAAGATTTGATGAAACCAATTCTGATGGATTTTTTAAGAGCTGTGTATGATCAATTGGCTGGCTTTTGTTCGAAGGAGTTATACTTGAAAAATGCAAAAGAATTTTTGTCAGAGGACGTTCATTTTGCGAATATCGAACTCCTGTGCCGCAGTGGTCGGAGGTAATCGTTTTTATGGATCTTCTCCTCCGGCAGACACCCCCTTAGCAGGAGCTGGCACGGCGTTACCGAAGCCCTTAACCAAGATACCCAGTCCGTCTCAAATCGAGGCGGGTTTTTTTATTTTCCGACTTTACATCTGTTAACTACTGTTATATACTGTTTTTTGAAAGGGAGGGGGAGTCGTTTCGGGATGAAAATCATTATTCAGCACAATTCGATGGTACCGATCTATGAGCAACTGGTGAATCAGATCAAGT
>CAXYVG010000150.1:0-6910 GCA_964292325.1 uncultured bacterium
AGCCCCAAGAAGCCTGCAACCAATGCGGTAATAGGGTTAATTCCAATCTTAAAACCAATATATGCTCCTGCAAAGTTTACAACCCATAACATAATACCGCCCATCAATGCATTATAAATCAAACGAAAGATCAATTTGATCGGCATCAAAAACATTCGCCCTACTAAATATATTAAAATAATACCAAATACATATGCTACTATAACATTAACCTCTCCAAGTCCAGCTGGCATACTATCATCTCCTTTTATAAACTAAAGAATTATATGTAAAAAGGAATCAACCTTTCCACATATATTTATACAATATATTAAATAACTAGTCCAAATATGATAAGAAAAGAGCCAGAGTGTTACACTCTGGCTCTTTTAAAGAATCCACTTATAAGTTAACCTTCAATGAATTATCTCTTCTTCCAGATCTACATCAGCAGTTGTCATATAAGGCGAATAAGCCACGCCTGCGTGACGCGCCTGTTTGAGTAAGTATATGTATTTTTTCTCTGCTGCCTGCATCAAGTATACAGCATGATCTACTAAATCCTGATCGGTTACAGTATTGTAATAATACTGAGCATTTAACCATTCACGCCTTGCTTCCTCCACAACAATTGCCAAAGACGGCAAGGGTTTAGGCTCTAAATTTTCCCCCAAGTACAAATAAGATTGTGCCTTTTCCAGCATCGCCTTGATATTCATACACATTCCTCCTATCAAGGCTATTTTTGCCATGAACAGAAGATTTTAAACATAAGCAACGTAGCGGAATTAAAATTTCGCGTAAATTACTTAGTCAGTATATAAATATCCTTCATCCTACATTTCTCGACGATTTTCCATTGCCTTGGATAATGTAACGGCATCCGCGTATTCCAAATCGCCGCCAATCGGCAATCCGTGGGCAATTCGCGTGACCTTTATACCTAGAGGCTTCAGCAATCTTGAGATATACATAGCAGTGGCTTCCCCTTCTACATCTGGATTGGTAGCCATAATTACTTCGGTAATTTCTCCTGACTGTATACGAGTCAAAAGTTCTTTAATACGTATATCATTAGGTCCAATACCCTCTAAAGGCGATAACTGTCCATGTAGCACATGATACCGACCATGATATTCACCGGTGCGTTCCATCGCCGCTACATCTCGGGGTTCTTCCATCACACAAAGCACCGACGCATCGCGTGCCTCAGCCTGACAGATTTTGCAGGGGTTACAATCCGTTAAATTAAAACAAACATCACAGTAACTAATTTTCTCTTTTGCTTCAATAATCGCCTGCGCCAAACCTTCTGCTCGCGTTTTATCCATTTCTAAAATATAATATGCCAATCGCGCGGCAGTCTTAGATCCAATGCCCGGTAAAGCACGAAACTGTTCAACCAATTTGGCTAGCGGCGCAATATATTGCATAACTTAAAACATTCCAGGTGGTAAATTCAGGCCACCAGTAAGTTTTCCCATTTCCTGAGCCATCATATCATCAACTTTTTTAATAGCTTCATTAACAGCAGCTGCTACCAAATCTTCTAGCATCTCAATATCTTCTGGATCCACTGCTGAAGGTTCAATCTTTAAAGACTGGATTTGTTTTTCACCATTAATCACAATTTTAATCGCACCGCCACCTGCAGATACTTCCATAGTACGGGTTTTAAGTTCTTCCTGTAATTTCGCCATCTCACCTTGTAGTTTTTGAACTTTTTTCATCATACCAGCCATATTTCCCATATTTCCAAGCATTATCTCAGTCCTCCTTATTATTCTTCTTTTCTTGTAACTTTACCACCAAACATATCCAAAGCTTGACGCACGGCAGAATGTTCTGTTCCCTCTGACGATATCGCATTGCTCACCGGCTTAGGTTTCACTGAAGTGGCCGCCTTAGCCTTTGGCGTTACGGTCACACTCCCCAGTATACAACAAAGTTGCACTGTTTTTCCACAAATTTGTGCCAATACTTTTTCAATCATAATTCGATAGTCTTCTTTTTCCGTACGCTCTTTAGGAAAAGCAGCTGCAAATTGAACGATTGCCTGCTTATCATCTAAGCTAACTAATTTCCCTTGTGATACGCAAGCATGCACCGACCTCTTCCCATTTGCCACTAATTCCTTCAATACATCATCCCATATTCTCTTCACATCTCCACAAGCACTCTCATGGACTACGATATTTTGCACTTCCGGTATTTTTACAGATGTTTTCTCTTTTACGTCTGGTACTTTTACCGTCACACTTTTCGGTGAAGCAACAGGTTGCGCTTCTATTGTCTCTTTTACCACAAACCTTGCCGGTTCAGGTCGCACTACTTTGCTCACAGGCCGGGGCTGAGCAACAAATGCCCCAGACAATTGAGCCTCCAGTGCCGTTACCCTTTCTAATAAAGCAGCCATATCACCGCCAACTGAGCGACGGCAAAGAGACAATAAAGTCATTTCCGCCGTGATCCTTGGCTCTGGTGCCCATTTCGCATCATTGGCACCATCATTTAGCATTTGAATCATTTGCACCAGTTCTTCATGAGTAAATCGCTCACTATGTCCAGCCAATACCGTGCGATCATCACCATATAATTCGATCCCATCTATCATCGGCGCAGCCTTGAACAACATAATACTTCTCATATATAAAGCTAGCTCAAGTAAAACTTGCCGCACTTCTTTTCCTAAAATAATGAGTTCATTTAAAGACATCAGCACCGTCTTATAATCACGTTCAGCCAAGGCTTCTGTAATACGCCATACCGATTCGTGTCCAATTAATCCTAACAGTTGACGGACTTTATCAACAGTAATCAGTCCATCTTCCATGGTTGTACATTGGTCAAGAATGCTAAGGGCATCTCTAAGTCCACCATCAGCATGCGCCGCTATTAACTTCAGCGCTTCAGGCGCTATCGCTAGTTTATTATATTCGACAACTTCAGCCAAACGTTGTTCAATTTCTTTCGCTCCAATACGCCGGAAGTCATACCGCTGACAACGTGAGTGAATGGTAGCTGGTATTTTATGTGCTTCCGTAGTAGCTAAAATAAAGACTACATGAACAGGAGGTTCTTCTAGTGTCTTTAACAAGGCATTAAAAGCTTCAGTAGTTAACATATGCACTTCATCGATAATATATACTTTATAACGTCCATCCACAGGCGCAAATTTAATAGTCTCTCTCAATTCACGAATTTCATCAATTCCCCGATTTGAAGCAGCATCAATCTCTAAAACATCCATGGATGTACCAGCCGTAATACGCTCACAATTACTACATACATTACAAGGTTCAGCTGTTGGTCCATTTATACAATTTAATGCTTTTGCCAAAATTTTCGCTGTACTTGTTTTACCAGTCCCCCGTGGTCCTGAGAACAAATAAGCATGAGCAATCTTCCCTGATAAGATTGCATTTTTCAAAGTCATACTAATATGATTCTGACCTACCAAATTTTCAAAATCCTGAGGACGCCACTGGCGATATAATGCCACATAAGCCATACGACTGCACCTCCTTACAACCTTATCTTTTATTCCACATCAAATCATTTTCTCCTGCAGTTTTGAGCATCACACAAAGAATTACCTATATCACCATCATAATATGTACCGAACTACATATCTTCCTATCATAGCCAAAAAGCAACCAGCTATTCTGGTTGCTTTTTGATTGCATTTATTCTTTTAGCGTCGGGCCACAACATAAGTCAGGCACCCTTACGGCACATAAAAATGATCACTTACCGCTGCTTCCTTCCGGACCTGACGGGGTTCATGAGTTTCCATTGCGTAAGACCCAACTTATGCCGTGGCCCCACTCTAAAATAAATAAATCGTATATTGAATATGTTATATACACCTTATAAGTATGTTCTGCCCTCTGTTTAAAGATTATACTACATATAATACAAGGATTGCAAGAGGATTGTCTATGGAATTTTTATCTATTAAAGCCAAGCGCTTATAAAAAATATCACTAACCTATACATTCATAGCAAAGGCATAGGTTAGCAATACGAATCCAGTTGTGCAAGTGTTGCAATTACTCAATACAAAATATAGTTTGCTACATAGCAACACATAATGCAGTAATATCATCTTTTTTAAAATATATCTCTCTAGCCCACCAGGTTAATCTTAAATCTTAAACTTTCCAATCGTTTGTTGTAACTCCTCCGCCATTTTGGCTAAATGTTGACTTGCAGAAGCAATTTCCTCAACAGATGCGGACTGTTCTTCCGTTGCTGCTGAAATAGTCTGCGTCTGTTCAGATGCCCTTTGGCTTTCATTATCAATTTCTTGCACTGCAGTTACAACATTTTGAGTACCACTTGTAATTCCTTCAATAGCGGCAGATATTTCATGAATTTGATTTACCATCTCACGTACCATTATCAAAATTTCTTCAAAACTCTGTCCTGCTACAGATACCACTCTAGCACCTGTATCAACTTCTTTTTTACCATCATTCATAAAGATTACAGCACTATCGGTTTTCGCTTGTACTTCATCAATCAATTCCGTTATCTGTTTTGCCGCATCTTGCGATTGTTCTGCTAATTTACGAACTTCTTCCGCTACTACCGCAAAACCTCTACCTGCTTCACCAGCTCTAGCGGCTTCAATTGCCGCATTTAATGCTAGTAAATTGGTTTGCCCTGAAATACTAGATATAGCATCAACGATCTGTCCAATTTGTTTTGATTTTTCATCTAATTCGCTAATGACTTTAGCCGTATCATTTGTTTTTCGTTCAATAATACTCATTTGGGCTACTGCCTGTTTAATAGCTTCTTCCCCATTATTAGCTGCAGTTGCAGTCTTTCCAGCAGAGCTTGAAACAGATTCCGCATTTAATGCTACCTGACTAATTGCGTCAGATATATGGTGTACCACACTATTAGCAGTATTAGCTAAATTAAATTGTTTTTGCGCTCCTTGAGCAACTTCAGTTACAGAACCAGCTACCTGATTGGAGGCTTGAGCAGACTGTTCCGCACTAGCGGTTAATTCTTCCGAAGATGCCGCTAATTGTTCCGAAGTATTTGATAAGTGTTTAACTAACTCTTTTATATTTTCATTCATTTTAGCAGCCGCTCTAGATACCGTACCAAATTCACTTTTGTCATGCAAATTCTGTTGAGAAACCTCTCTTGTAAAATCTCCTGTTGATACTGTTTCCAAGAAGCTTACAACATCATCCAATCTTTTAGTTATTCGTTTGGCAATCAGCAATCCAAGTAAAATGCCTAAAATTACAGAAACTACGGCAACAGCCACAAATAGCATCTTAGCAAAAGTAAAATCTTCTTGATTCTTTTTATTCATTACATCTGCGGATTTATTCACATTTTCCGACAAATTTCGTAAGTCATCGGTAAATTTCGCCATTAATGCTTTCCCTTGTTGATCATATAGGGCATATGCTTCCGCATTTTTATTTTGCATTGCCAACTCTAAAATTTTAGGCCTGACAGCTCGATATTTTTGCAAATCGTCTCTAATATCTTTTAACTTGATCTTAGTCGCATCATCCAACGGTAAGCTTTCAAATTTTTTTAGATTCTCATCAAAATTCTTACCTCTTTGAGTTATATCTTCAGATAGACTTTTGTTTTCTTCTTCATTAGTCGTTAACATTAATGCCAAAGTGTCAACTTCTATTTTTCGCGCATGAGCTCTATTTTCATTAAGTAATTCTACCGCCATTAATTTTTCACTATACATTGTATTTAATGCATCATTAGTCTTACTAAGAAAATAGTACCCTGTTCCACCCACACAAATAACTGCAATAAGCAATACCGAAATTAAAAATGCTAACTTTTGTGCCACCTTTAAATCATTTAACCAAGACATCATAATTAACCTCCTCCATTATTATATATTCTAAATACCAGCTAGTCTTATACCCTTTGTAGAACTTTTAGCCAATTCCCACGCTTTTATAAAAAATACGCTTGCACAAAAGTACAAAAGTACAAACGCACAAACGTATTGTAAACAGCTACATTCAAAACGTACTGTTCAAACTGCTGCGTAAAAAATAAATAAGTCATATAAAATACCAACTTGACTTTGCACTACATTTTCTTAAAAATAATAATTTCTAAATAATACAACTCGCAAATCAAGTACACATTCTATCTAAAAAATTTATCCATTTATCTTTTGATAAACTAGATAAGACAATCATTTTATCGTTACTTTTATCAAAATAAATAAATGGTTTATATGGTTTCGAATTAATATCATATACTAATTTTCTTTTTATAACAAAAAAATACCTATAAAGTCAAATTCTTCTTTATTGTTATTTATACTTCGTTAAATTATTTAGAATTCCTTCATTTTTCTTACTTGATATCCATATTTTATGTTTTATATAGGTATTTTTTCCCTTATTGGTTTTATAACATTCCTCAATATTTATGTCCTTTGGGCAGTTGAAGAAGCATGCCTTGAAAGTGTTCAATGATTGCAAGTAAAAATAAATTTTATACACTCAGAGCTAAAAAAGCAAACAAAAAAAGTGCTTGCAAGTTGTATATTACAACCCACAAACACTTATCAATTCTTTAATGGCGGAGAGAGAGGGATTCGAACCCTCGGTACAGTTGCCCGTACACACGCTTTCCAGGCGTGCTCCTTCAACCGCTCGGACATCTCTCCATTAACAACTTCAATTAAACAGCGCATCGTTGTTTTCCATATGCGTGTTCTTTAGCTACGAAATATATTGTACTACACATAATATAGGATTGCAAGTTATTTTTTTAAAAAACCAGAAGTCATCACTGCGTACAGCATGAACTCCTGGTATTGTTGTTATTATGGCGGAGAGGGTGGGATTCGAACCCACGAGACCTGTTACAGCCTACTCGATTTCGAGTCAGGCATAGCGGTGTTTTCGGGGTATAA
>CAXYVG010000151.1:0-6836 GCA_964292325.1 uncultured bacterium
GGATACCAGCAGTGATGCTGAAGGGTTCTACCGAAAATACTGGAGTGAAAACGGTGTTATTAACGAAGCAAGCATTGCCAGAAAGCAGTCAATCATCATCAAATTTTTCCCCACCGGACTAAGCGGCAAGAAAATCCTTGAGATCGGTGTTGGCGGAGAAGGTGGGCTCATACATCAGCTTTTCAAAGACAATGAAACTCACGGTTTAGATATATCGGACTCGGCCATCAACAATTGCAGACACTTTGGTCTTTCTGTAAAAAAGGCAAATCTTGATACCGACGTGATTCAACTTGTAGATGATTACTTTGATATCATTTTTGCCTTTGAAGTTTTTGAGCACTTCTGCAATCCGCAGCATGCCCTTGAAGAAATATACAGAGTTCTGAAACCGGGGGGAATTTTCATCAGCAGCATTCCATCCACATATACCTATCATTGGCCACGGCTATTCTATCCGAAGCTTTTTGATCTCGAAAATTACAAAGATTTCCTGATGATAAATGGATTCAGACCAACTTATATCAATGACTGGATGATGAAGAACCAGTATCGCACTTATAACGTACCGGGGGATATAAATTCATGGAGTTGGTACTGGCATGCGGAAAAATTAGGGCAAAACGATGCTCAGGGCTATTTTGAAAGTGGAATACATTTTTGGGAGCAGCGTAATGAGATCGGAATCAGAACGCGGCCCATTGAAGCAATAGATATGTTCAGAAAATGTTATTGGCTTGCTAAAGATGATGATACTGCAATACTCTTTTTCGCACATTCATTAATTTATCGTTTTATCAATAATGATCAACAAGAATTTAATGAATTGTTTGATATTGTTTTTGATAGACAGAAGCAAACTGCCGGAAAATATAAATTCAATTTTTTCGCACGAGTGCTGTTAATCGATGTTGAAGCCCGCCGCTTAGGGTTTAGCATTTTCAATCTGAATGACTATGAAATATTAAAACAGCAATTGAGCCAGATTGAGGGTACTCTTCCCCACATTGAGGCGATTAATCATGAAGAAATGATAAACCAGCGTCTATCGACACCTGTTTGTTGAAGATACGTATTTTTAAAAAGGCATGATGCGACTTGATTGCCATATTATCGGCCTACAAAATTTCATCGATCACGTCCGGTGGATTGAACCCTGAATAGGGTTACATATTAAACCGTCTTTGAACGATTAAGTATCTCATGCTAAAGAAGGAGACACTGACTTTGTTCAGGATTTGTCAAAAACTTTAGAAGAAAGCAAAAATACTTGAGGTCAAGTCTTATCAGGTCGGATCACAAGGTGGCAATCGGGCATGCGATTACAAACATGGATATCGAATTTTATTGCCTTGATTCCAGGTCGAGTTTCATTAAATAGAACCGCTTTGCCAGGTTCGATCAATCCAAAATCGAAGATAACTTTAAAATACTCAATAGTTACCAAACCGGTCAGGTCGATTTTATAATACATTATCTAATTTTCAAACGATTAGATTATAACAACAATTAATGATCCCCCACCTTGAATACTTCGGAGAAAAGTATGCAATATTGCAGGATATGCGGCCATCAACTCGAACAATTCATTTCGTATGGCCAAATGCCACTAGCCAATGGTTTTCTACATGCACATGAGTTCAATCAAGAATCATTTTTTGAACTGGCTGTCGGCTACTGTGACACCTGTGGAATGGTCCAACTAATTGATCAACCCAAACGGGAACTGATGTTTAACGAACACTACCACTTCTTTTCCGGCACATCCGCCTACATGACACAGCATTTCAAAGTATTTGCAGCGCATATAGCAGACAACTATCTTACCTCTTCCGACTCTTTTATCGTTGAAATCGGCAGTAACGACGGCATTATGCTCAAAAATTTTGCCGAAAGGGGTATCAGGCACCTTGGTATTGAACCTTCCGCGAACGTCGCAAAGGTTGCCCGAGAAAAAGGTGTGTCCACGATCTGCCATTTTTTCGATGAAAATCTTGCTCGGAATATTGTCGCAGAGCATGGTCAGGCCGATGCGTTCCTGGCAGCTAATGTCATGTGCCATATACCCTATTTCCACTCTATTCTGGCCGGCATCAAGGTGCTTCTGAAACCAGGCGGCATTATCATGTTTGAAGATCCATACCTTGGCGATGTCATAGAAAAAACTTCTTATGACCAGATATATGACGAGCATGTTTTCCTTTTTTCCCTCAAGTCAGTTTCCTGCGCCTTTGACCAGCACGGTTTCGAGTTGGTCGATGTAGAACCACAGGAAACGCATGGCGGTTCAATGCGCTACGTGCTTGCCCATAAAGGATCTCGCCCTGTTTCTTCGAGAGTTGGAGAGTATCTCATGAAAGAAGAGCTGATGGGACTTGGCCGCATGGAAACCTATGATAATTTCCGGAGAAATTGCGAACAGTCCCGGACTAGCCTGAAACAGCTGCTGCAAACTTTAAAAGCAGAAGGCAAGCGGGTGGTCGGCTACGGGGCAACGACAAAAAGTACCACTATAACAAATTATTGCGAACTTACTCCTGACCTAATCGAATTCATCTGTGACACAACGCCGATAAAACAGGGAAAATATTCGCCGGGTGCGCATATTCAAGTCAAACCGCATGAAGAGTTCGTGAAAAACTATCCTGATTTTGCCCTGTTGTTTGCATGGAACCACAGCAGGGAAATCATGGCAAAAGAAGAGGCTTTCAGGCGTGCGGGCGGAAAGTGGATTACGTATGTTCCCAGCGTACAGGTACTGTAATGATCTACTGCGGAAATCCAAAAGCTCAGTATCTGTCGCATAAAGAGGAAATCCGGGATGCAATTTCCAGGGTACTTGAAAAAGGCCGGTATATCTTGGGAGAAGAGGTAGAGGGCTTTGAGGAAGAGTTTGCCCGTTATACCGGCGTTGCCCATGGTATCGGGGTCGGAAGCGGAACCGAGGCCTTGCATCTGGCGCTGAAAGTTTGTGGTATTGGTCCAGGCGATGATGTCATCACCGTCGCACATACAGCTGTTGCCACGGTTGCCGCCATTGAGATGTCCGGAGCAACGCCTGTTTTTGCAGATATTACTCCGACGTACTTCACTCTAGACCCTGAAGCCTTCGCGGCGTCAATAACCCCGCGCACCAAGGCGGTAATACCTGTCCACATCTACGGGCAGACCGCCGATATGGACCGGATCATGGCAATAGCCCGTGACAGCAACCTGCGCGTCATCGAGGATTGTGCTCAAGCACATGGCTCGTGCTACGCGGGAAAAAGAGCAGGGGCTTTTGGAGACATGGCCTGCTTCAGTTTTTATCCTACAAAAAACCTCGGCGCCATCGGCGACGGGGGCATGGTTGTCACTAATGATCCTAAATTGGCGGCAAAAGGACGGCTATTGAGAGAGTACGGCTGGTCTGACCGCTATGTCAGTACAGTAAGCGGCTGGAACACGAGGTTGGATGAACTTCAAGCGGCGATTTTACGGGTGAAGCTGCGTTCCCTCGATGACGACAATCTCAGGCGAGCAGCTTTGGCCGGGACATACGCTGCCGAATTGCGCACAAGCAGCCTGGTTCTGCCGCCTCTGCGCGACAATGTTTCCCACGTCTATCACCAGTATGTCGTCCGATCCAAACAGCGAGATCAGCTCAAACAATTTCTGGCTGAAAACGATGTCGGGACCTCGATTCACTATCCCGTGCCGATCCATATCCAGCCGGCGTATTTTGCAAGGTTCCGCAGTTCTTTACCGGTAACCGAACAAGCATCGCATGAAATACTTTCCTTACCCATCTATCCCGAACTTGCGGAAAGCGATGTACAGCAGGTTGCAGAACAAATCAGAGCATTTGAACGGGAGCAGACATGATCGATGGTGTCGTTATAAAGGATCTCGTCACCCATGCGGACGAGCGGGGTTTTTTCCGTGAAATCATCCGCGTATCGGACGACTTTTTTTCCGAAGGTTTTGGCCAGTGGAGCCATTCGCTTATGTATCAGGGAGTCGCGAAAGCCTGGCATATCCACAGCAGGCAGATTGATTGGTGGTATGTGGGAAGCGGTGTTCTCAAGGTCGCCTTGCACGACAAACGCCAGGAGTCATCCACGTTCGGTGTAACCATGGAACTCCTGATGGGTGATAACCAGTCTGCAAAGGCATTGCGGATTCCGCCCGGTGTTGCTCATGGATGTAAATGTATCAGTGGGCCTGTTCACCTTTTTTATGTTACGTCAGAAGTTTATGATCCGGCTGATGAAGGCAGGATAGCCCATGATGATATAACTATAGGATACGATTGGATCAGTGAAGGCATAGTTACATAAATTCAGACTGGATACCTAACGATGTATTACTGGAATGGAATTTATCAAAACTTCAAGGAAGTCCCGCGTACTGACAATATCGATTATGTATCTTGTCAAGTATTCGAATTGGGAGAAACGCTAAATCAAATTTCAAATCATCAATATTTACCTTCATTGGAACAGCAACTCTTTGTACAATTGGTGAAATCAATTGAGCCAGTGAATTCTGACCATGTGAAAATATTGGATTTTGGCGGCGGCTTAGGTTTGGATTATGTTGTAACTCGCTACCTTGACTCTATTCCAATGGATTATACGATAATTGAACAAAAACTAACGTGTAAGGTTGGTAATGAACTATTTATTACTGACAATAACATAAAGTTTATTGATGCATTTCCTGAAATTACAGAAGTATTTGATATTGTTTATCTTAATAGCAGTTTACAATATGTTGAAGATTTTAGAGCAGCACTTGATAAATTGGCTTCCTATAAGTCGAATTTCTTTGTTTTTGTGCGATTATCCGCGGGAGATATCCCTACTTATGCCACTTCACAGGTGAATATGCCTGACTTGTCTATCCCATACTGGTTCACTAATTTTAACGAAATAAAAACCATAATATCTTCTTATGGCTACTCTTTGGTACATAAAAGCCAGCCGGATAGAGTTTATAATCAAGATAATTTCCCATATTCCTACAGAATGGGAAGGGCAATTAATGCCTTCTTTAAAAGAGACTAAGACTCGCATGCCTGTCACTGCTGAAGACGTCGAAATACTTTCATACAATCCAAGCATTGCAGTTTTTGCTGCATATAAGGTCGGATATAACTTAGTAAAGTTTGTGTTAAGTGCCAAACAAAATGCTTTTTGTCGCGACTTCAGATAAGGACACTTTTGATTTCGATAATACTTGGTCATCCCTGAAAATATAGAGACTAAAAATGGATACAATTAATAAATTTTGGAATGAACGTTCAAAATTGGGAGAAAAAGCAGGTAGTAATGACTTCTTGCTTAAAAGACTTGAACTAGACCTTATACTGGATACGGTAAAGGAATATTCGCGCATACTGGAAATTGGATGTGGGAATGGTGAGACCCTTATAAAATTAGCTATAGAAAAAAACTGTACGGGCTTAGGGCTTGATTTTGCAGAAGGTATGGTATCTCTCGCAAAATCATCGTCAATACAACAAGGATGCGCTTCAAAAGTTTCTTTTGACCATGGTAAAGTTCCCGGTCTACCAGACGGTATCGGTGAGTTTGATTATGTTCTGACAGAGCGCTGCCTTATCAATTTAGACAGTTACGAAAAACAGCACAAGGCTTTTTTGGAGATTATGTCTCATCTCAAACCTGGTGCATTCTATTTAATGATAGAGAGTTTTATCCAGGGGTTGGATCGTACAAATGAGTTAAGAATTAAATTTAATCTTGGACCTATTACCCCTCCTTGGCACAACGTTTTTATGGATGAAAATATTGTGGCTTCTTGGGCGAATGTTGATTACAAACTTGTTCTCATTTCACCCTTTTCCAGCACTTATTATTTATTAAGTCGAGTTGTATATGCAGCCCTTGCACAAGACAAGGGTGAAGAGCTTCGCTACGACTCAGATATAAACTTACTTTCTTGTAAACTGCCACCGATAGGTAATTTTGGTCCTGTTAGACTCTATCTTTGGCAGCGGGTTAAATAGTGGGAGGAATATCAGTGAATACAATTCATATGGCAGGCCCTTGGATTACCGAACTTGAAATCAAGACCGTTGAAGATGCCATGCGCAACGGTTGGTACGAGAACGCCTACCATTACGTGGAATCATTCCAGAAAGAATTTGCTACATATCACAATCGTAAATACGGGATCATGACTCCCAACTGCACGACAGCCATCCACCTTTTGCTGGCAGCCCTAGGAGTGAGCGATGGAGATGAAGTCATCCTGCCCGAATGCACTTGGATCGCATCAGGAGCAGGGATAACCTATCAGCGTGCAACGCCCGTATTCTGTGACATAGACCCGATCAGCTGGTGCATTGATGCATCCTCTGTTGAGCAGAGAATTACCCCGCGCACAAAAGCAATCATAGCTGTCGACCTTTTCGGAAACATGCCGAAACTTGATGAACTTGCAAACCTGGCGGGAAAATACGGTCTGGATCTTATTGAAGATGCGGCCGAGGCCCTCGGCTCAGTCTACAAAGGTGTCAAGGCAGGTAAATTCGGAATAGGATCTGTCTTCAGCTTTCATCGAACCAAGACGTTGACAACCGGCGAAGGGGGGATGCTGCTGCTTGACGATGATGCGCTTTACGAGCGTTGCATGTTTCTGCGCGATCACGGGCGAAAAGCGGAAGGGCCCATGTATTACAACTATGAAGTGACATTCAAATATATGCCGTGCAACATTCAGGCTGCCCTTGGATATGCCCAGTTTCAAAGAGTAGACGAACTGGTGAGTAAAAAGAGGGAGCAATTGTCGTACTACCGTGAAAAAATTTCAGACATACCAGATATTTACCT
>CAXYVG010000152.1:0-6623 GCA_964292325.1 uncultured bacterium
TTTGCTTTTTCGGATTCCAAAGTATTCAATGAATTTGATTTTTCTTCTATCTGCGATTGAATCGTATTCGTTTCTAATTGCAAAGCATCTTTTTGTTGTTGTAATTCTTCTAATGTAGCCGCCTGAGCAGTAAACCCACCTGCAATCGGACTAAGCAATAAGATTGATGAGAACAACGCGATATGTTTTTTTCCCAATTATACTTCTCCTCCTGTTTCTACTACGAGATGAAGTATATCAAAATTAAAATACCATTGCATGATAGAAATATGACAATTGTGTTTCAATTTGTTACGACAGTCGTAAATCGTGAAATATTGTTCATGTTTACACATCGGCTTCCGAACACAGTCTGCATTTGATTGTTCGCGCTTCCAGCGATATACTTAAGCTGTACCAAGTGTTTCCTCCACCATCGCTCTTCAAGAAAGAAAGGGGCAATAACATGAGAATCGATCAAAAAGATTTGCACAAACCAGGTACGGACAACCTTCCTCCTGGCGTCTACAAGGAAGTCGGCCCAAGAGGGGGCAAAATTACCGGCAGCAAAGAGGTCCATATCGTTGAAGGGCATAGACTTCCGCCTACCAACAAAGCCGGAAACAAATGGATCAAAAAAGACTGATTGTTCGCTGATAACTGATCATTTGAAAGCTTCGCGGTGGAGAAAACTTGGAAAGGCGTTCAGAAAAGGACCGTGCAGCAAGCGCCGCACAGTCCTTTTCTTATCCGATGCATTATTTTGCCAGAAGTTCCTTGATGATTTTGGATACGAGTGCTTTATCGGCTTTGCCATCCAGCACTTGCATCGAAAATTTCATCGCATCCTTCAATGACATTTCGGCTACACCGTTTTCGGCCAAAAAGAAGCGAACTTCCCGTTCATCCATCATCTTAGGCACATAAGCCTCCAAAATTGCCAACTTTTTCTGATTTTCTTCAATTAGGTCCGTGCGTTCAACTTGCTTTGCAAAAGCGATCGCTTCATTGGTTTTTTTTATGTCCTTCATAAAAACATGGATTTCCTCTGCTTCAGTCATTTCGCGCTTGTTGTCGATAATGAAAGAATCGTATTCCGTTTTGATCAGGCGGAGGACATCTGCCTTCAACGTGTCTTTGTCTTTCCTTGCTTGGATGAAGTCTTTGTTGACTGTTTCTTTCAATGTCATGATTACTGAGCTCCTCTCCGAAATTAGTTATAGACCGCCCCTCATTATGGATTCTTTCCAAGATCAGCGTCCTCCCTTAATTCTAAGGAATAGAATCGGAATTGGCAAATCTGTAACCATTGGCGTCGTTTCATCATTTTCTGAAAAATTCTACTCTATCGTATTTCATCTACTTGAAAACCTATTATCGTGTTAAGGAAGCATCATCAGATGAATTTCACAAAAAAACAGAAATGCTGATTTAACAGCATTTCTGTTTTTGGTGGTATGAAACAATCAGACAGTTTGTTTATTTCAGCAATTCGTACATGGCTAACCCCGGTTATCCCTTAATAAATCAAGCTTTCTAGCATTGAAAAGAAAAATATCCCGGGAAAATCCCGAGTAAGAAAAGTCCGGGCAGGGCTTTTTTTCTTCCTAACTAATTATTCTTCTAAAAAGTTTAATACAAACACAACAGATTTTACTGACTTTGATAGCACTATTTCTTTGAAGATTTCGATTTTTTTGAAAAATTACTGAGCGTTTGACAAGAACTTAAATTGCATTTAGATGTTTGGGTTTTTTTTCACTTCAATACAATCCACCGCAATAGATGCGCAAATCATATATTTTATACTTTTCATACTTTTATCAGTAGCTACGTCTTTTCGCATTAGAATGTTACCATGATATTGATTATCAGGGATTGGAGCACGTTCATAACCCAACACCCCATTGTACATTGGGTTGGAAACTATACTTTTTAATTTACACAAATCGTATACTCCAACCCCACCTCTAAATTGGTAGGTGTCCTTTTTTGGATTTATTTGATTAAATGCTACATCAAAAGCGCATTCATCATCAATCCAGTTGATAGATAATTCTTCAAAATCATCTTGTCTAGCCTCATTAGGATAAAATCCCCCGCTGAATACATTTAAAGTGGGAATTCTAATATCGGATCCGTTTATTGGAGGGTTTAAAAATTGAATATCATCACTGGAAATACCTCTAAGGTACGTATTCGGATACTCCATTACTGATTCTCCAGAACATATTCCATTATTTCCTGTAGAAATGGCGATGGATTATCTTCTTCTAATTCCATAGATTTCATATAATTTTTTAATCGTTTTGTGCCAATAATAAAATAATTAATTTGATCCTCTTCTATAGTGAAACCGATCCTAAATTCTGCAAATATCCATTCTATAAAAACAGAGCTCTCATCTTGAGAAATGACCAATGGTATAGATTTTGGCTTAACTATTGTGTCTCCATAAAGCACAAACATATTATATAAAGCTTTAATGAATTTTTTGTATTTTTTTTTAAGATTATCATTTAATCCCGATGTATCAAATCCATTAACATTAATAAATAACAAATCGATGGAAGTTAATGATGTGTAATTTTTGTTTAAAGAGGCGTAATAATCTGTAATCGATCGCGTATTTAAAATAGTAGAATGAAAGTACTTTTCTATATATTTATCCGAACTTATATTATTACTGTATTTATCCTCATTCATGTAAACTCACCGGATCCATACTTAAGTGTAATTCTTCGGTAATTGCTTCACTCAATAATATTCTCGAATTTTTGTGTAAAATGTCTAATAATGAAATAGCATCATCAACCATTGTATTTTCTTCATTATAACAATCATTATCTAATTGAATACACTCTTCTAGACTTTTATTATTTATTACCGTTCCGCTATTTATTCTCATACGAGAAACTCCATCATCACAAGTTAGCTCATTTACTAAATTAAAAGATTTAACTCTATCTCTAGATTTTTTATTTAAATAATATCCAAGAAATTCTGGAGATATAAGATCACTCCAATTCTTTTCGTCAGGATTAAAACCCATTTCACTTCGTTCAAAAATATCAATATACCTTAATCCAACTCTTGTGAAAAATGCTGGACTATAGGTGTTATTGAATTTTTCTAAAATTAATTCTAATTTACTCTTAAAATCATCCCAAGTGCTATAATTTTCAGTACTCAATGAAATGAAATGTTTAGTTAGATTTACCTTCAACTTTCGATCTAATGAGTAAAATTCATGATTAGAGCTGGATTCCATTTTAATTTGATTACTAGATGGATTATTAGCAACTATGCTAAAATCATGTTGGAATTCTACCGTTTTTTCATAAATGGGAAATCCATTTTTTCTAAGTAAATCTTGAAATTCTGATGGTTCATTAGAATCGATAACCAGAATTGGCGGGAATCTCAACTGGCATACTACATTTTTTAAAGGTGATTTGTTATATTTTATTCTTTCATAAGAGCCTATTGAATCCATTTGGCATGCCTCCTAAGTACTTTTATATAAGAATAACATACAATTGAATATTCGTTAATATTTTATGTCAAGCTGTATAGTTACTTCAAAACATATTTTTTCTCAACCACCGCACCCTTCGATTCATCGTATCGAATCGCTACACGGCCAATGCTACCATCCAGATCCACAACAATCAGCCCCTGACCTTTATCACCCATAATCAAACAAGAGCACGCCTGTTCAACCGCAATCACATTGCCAGCCTTGTATGGCCCATTTTCCGGGTAAACGATCCAAGTCTGCCCTGCAGGTAAGTGCAGCGTTGAGGACACGACAACTGGCTCTTTTTCGACTGCCCTCTTGTCAATCCATCCCAGGCTTGTATTGATGTAGTCACCGGATGCGTTCTCCTCGATAACCGGAATGTTCTGCCCAACAAATGCATCCGTTGTGCCCCAATTCGCGAAGCCCGGTTCTCCCCATGGTCGGGAATCGATCGAATAGCCGCCGATCTTCACGGTGACATTGTAGCTGACTGGCACGCGTGTAGGAATGTCAATCAGCGCCCGCTTATCAATCCATCCGACTTTCACCCCATTGGCATACTCGCCGCTGCCGTTTTCTTCGTAGACTGAGATTGTATTTCCGATGATATCATCTGTTTTGCCCCAATTTACCCGACCAGGCTCTCCCCATGGCTTGCTATCGATCGAGTAACCAGGATAGGCCACCATCTTGTTATAATTCACAGGGACGCGCATCGGCGCAATCGGTTCTGATGCCGCAGCTGCAGATTGCCCCAACCTCGCGCGAAACACATCCATTTGTGCTTTAGTGTAGCCTGGGCAAGCCGAATTATTATAAACTTCCCAGTGACCCTTGACCTTACTTGCCGGAATGCTGAGATCAGCCATAATCTTACGCGTCAGCCATTCACGTGCATCAATTTGAGCCTGTGAATAGTCCGTGCCACTACCTGCTTCTACACTAATATGCACGCAATAGCCGTTATTATTGTAGACTCCCCAAGTAATCCGCTCGTAATCGTAGTTTTGCCAGATATTCCCATCCGCATCGATATAGAAGTGATAACCGCCGCGGTCCCATCCGAGCGTGTTTTTCCAGTATTCCTCGTGGCCGGTAATAAACTTTCGAACGGATCTAGCAACCGCTGAATAGTGCCATACGATTGTTGTGATGGATGCACGGGAACGGTCGTTGCTTTGGCCACCTAGCGCGTAAGCTCGTCTATCGTTAATTACATAGCCCATTATTTAACCTCCTTCAGCGTCTTCGTAGCTGCCTCCCACATGCCTGATGCAGATGCCCCATACAACAATCCCTCGAACGCATTGACAAAGATATCACCCTTGTAGATAAAGCCATACAAGGCGCCAAATAACGACCCAAATATGACAGCAACAAATGCCAGGTACTTACTTTCAAGTCCTGCACGTTTTGCCATTTCCACGGCAATCATGGTAATTGGTGCGATAAAAATATTAAATTCCATTTTCTTGATCCCCTTTCAGGATGGCGTTCTCAATCTTCAACTCTTCATTTTCTTCACGCAATGTCTCTGCTTCATCTTCCAACTTCTCGACAATCACCTTGTACCCATTGATATCCTTGACGTATTTGTTTTCGATATCCTTGATCTGCGTTTTTAATTGTTTGACTTCATCACTCAGCGCATCGACCTGCTCTTTATAAAAGGTGAATAGTTTGGTGATATTTTCTGTGTACTGCTGCTCAACGGATCCGTTCGTCTGTTTATTCGCGACTGAGTAAGTGACCATGCCGGTGACAGCACTTGCGATAATTGCGGATATCCATTCCATTGCCCACTCTCCTTTTTTGCATAATAAAAAGGCTGCCCAAGAGGACAACCTTAATTTAATGCTATTTGTCCAGATCTTTTTTACGCAACGCTTCGGCTAATTCGAATCGACTAATAGCCTCTTCTACTGTGCCAAAGGTTACAGAACTGTCAAACAGCCAATCACCCATTTTAAACATATTTTCACCTCAATCCTTTCTTGTTTTACAATAACTAATATAACAAAGGTCAAAGTAATTAAGCTGAAATCATATGTTTTTATTGGCCAAATTTTACTACACTAGTAAGCTACCCAGTTTTAAAGAGTTAATTTGTATTCTGGTTCCATTTTGTCAAAATGTTAGATAGTCTCTAGCGCAGCTATTCTATTTTCAAATGATGTTGTTCCAAAGGTTTCATACATATGTCGATAAGATACAAACTCTATTTGATTTATACCCTTACTAATCACATACTCTATAAATGCCCTAAGTTGAGCTTCGTTGATGTATGTTTCTGACCCATCTAGAGTGTGAGCAAAGTATCTGAGCCACGTTTTATTGGTTACGGCGTTATCTACTTGAGTCTGTAAGTTTGCGATTGTGGCGTTGAAATAACTTCTAGGATTTTGATAAGCTGGATTGTAGGCTAGGTTATCGCCATAGTCAAAGTAACGTCTATACATGTACCCATATCCGGCCATATCATAGTTTGACACAGTATAAGTGCCGTACTTATCAGGCGCTCCGGCAACCATTGAACCTCTTACTTTATTATACCCTAAATTCATATATTGCATTTGTGCGTCACGACACTCGACAGCTACTTCTTCTTCGGTAAGTGCCGAAGTGATACCGGAATGATACTTACCATGTCCCAATAGTTCATTCTTAGGGTCAAGTAACATTTCATCGACAACCGCCCTCAACTTCAACCCGGCCACGCCTGTTCCGTCCATGGTTGGGTTGTTATTCAAAGTATTAGATGGGATAGCAAAGCTGCATGCCACGTCATATTCGTTAAATATCGACCATACTTTATCTGCGTCGTGTCTACCGTCATCAAATATTAAACTGACGTAAGCTTTATCGAACGGTTTCCATTGAAACGGATTTCTAGTTTCAATAAGTTGTGATCTGTTATGAAGTAACGCCAACTCATTCTTGTAATAATTGGCGTCAATTGCTGCAACGCTGGCTTCTAATTCCAACATATCCGAATTGAGCGATGCTATCGTATCGGTAATGGATTTCAAACTTTCAGGAGATTCATCTCGTTCAAAATGACATCCGTAATTAATGCCTGCTGAATAAATCCCCATTTTTAGCTTACGGGTTCACCAGGGGT
>CAXYVG010000153.1:0-6549 GCA_964292325.1 uncultured bacterium
AACAATAGAATCAGATGCCCCCCAATCATCTACAACAGTAGAAATTATTTAGGTCTTATAGACCAACTTACAGGTGGCACAAACGGTGAGATCTACAACAGTAGAAATTATTTAGGTCTTATAGACCCCAAATTGTTTATTTTGGAGAGAATTTGTTGCTCCAGCAACAAAAAATCATTAGTTACGTCCAATTTAAGCACAAATTCTCTCCTATTTTTACATTAAGACTCAGATTTGCATGTTAATCTATAAGACCCATTATATTACTACTATACTATCTTCATCATGTTTTGCATACCCAAATTTTGATATTCTACATGTTTTGCTAGTTTTTATAATGATGACTGAATCACTTTCATCAAATGTTGGTTCCCAACGATGTTCTATCTCCCAGATTATCTTATCTAGCATACTTTCACTATTTGTAATTTCATATACAGAATACTGTAACATAAACCCAAATTTGCGAATAAATTTATTAAACCTAGATCGTTTCTTATCATCAGCAATATCGTAACTAATTAAAATCATTTTTTACAACCTCCGCCATAGGCATTTTACTAATATCTTCGCTGGTCATAAACCATCTATAGTAGCCTTTTACATAGCGGTAAATGCATATGCTATAATCATTAATCTCCTTTGCAAATTCTACCCCATAATTGGTTTTGCTCTTGAAATTAATCATATAGCGGCCTCGTTGACAGATAAAATCATCTTCTGAGATTTGCTTTAAATTATACATTTTTCTTATTTTAAGGTCGACAATGACACGAAATGGTTCTACTAAATCACAAATTAAGGATTTACGCTTATAAAACTCTTGATGCAAATTACCTTTATAAACATCAAATCCATACATAGATGTCATAGCATCAACATAATTAAATAGCACTGTATAGCCAATATCTAATAACAGATTGATTACATCATTTTTAACTCTAGGTTGGCGACCTTGCCAATTAGCCTCTTCAAAAACTCGATTAAAATAGATTTTGGCTGCAGTCCCTTCTATACCTAATAAAGTAGCTAAATCATCTATCGGTTCTACTAGACTCTCTAATCGTTTGTCAATCATCTCAATGCCGTCTTTATATTTACGCAATGATAATAAGGCTTTCCTTTGATTGAGAATCTTGTTTTCAACAATTTTTTGCGCTATTTGACCATTGATATTACTTGTGTATTGTCGACTAACAAGCATTGTATTTCCTCTTGATGCATAAGGGATGCTTTCATAAAATTTATAGCCAGCAGTAAGAAATACAAAAGATATACCAAATCGTCGGCCCCGTTCAATTAGTCCACTAGTCACAGTAAATCCACCTATAATATAGATAATAAATACCCTATGGCAAGTATACTGTAAAATTATTTTTCCTTCCTTATCTTTGACCACAAGATTGTCATTCAAAAAGCTAATTTTCTGCCCTTGGTTAGCATGAATCATGACAATCTTGCGCATTGAAAATCCTGGTTCACTCAACATACTTTTCCCCCTGACTTACACAAAGCTGAACATAAATACAGTGCTTGCACTTTTCCGTGTTATTCTGATGAAATTTTCTTAAATCAAACGTTCTAATATCATATAGTAATTGCTTAAACTTATGGAACATCCCTTCATTCTCTTCTGGTAATTCCACCTTATATGATTTATTATCTGCATATGAATAAAGATTTAGAGCTTTTACCTTATGCCCCTGTTCTGTCATGGCAAAATATTGAGCATACAATTGAAATATATAGCCGTCATAAATAGTTGTAATTTTATTCTTCCGCTCTACTAATGCTTCTTTTTTTCTGTCATATATATCAATCTTTCCTATGATTCTATATATATCAGAATATACTTCAATGCCTTGTAACATATCTTTAGATGTGGAATAATATACCGATTACTTTTGAAGATATTCTAAGTACTCTTCGTTAGATATTTCAAATGGTTTTTTAAAGCCTGCTTTAATATTATGCACCGCCATCAGTCCTTTTCGTGCAATATTATACGCACCATTAGCATCAGCATCTTTAGGCAGCCCATTAGGCAAAGACATCCCTACAACCCTTGAATCAAATTGTTGTCCATCAGCAGCTATAACTGGTGAAATCATATAGTCAGTATCCGTGCCAGTAATTGAGTTACGAATTTGGAGCAATAGCTTAAACAAGTACAAGAATCGCTTATATGTTTCTACATCACAAGTTTTTAAGCTTCCATCTCTTTTATTAAGTATTTTTTCAAACTCTGCAGTCAAATCAATTTCATTAGAGCACCACATATTATTTTTAATTACATCTCGTTTTGTCTCAACGCGAGTACCATAACTAGTTAGAGTCCATTTTGTACAAGATTTAGCATATCGCTGGTTCCATTTCTTGAAGTCAATATCAAATTTGAATACACCATCCTCAAAATATATTTTATCTAGCTTATTAATGAAAGCTTCTGCTTGCTCTTTATTGGTGTATCTCAAATCTGCTCCATAAAGTAAATTTACAAACCCTGTTGTTGGATCAATTTTAGATGTATTCCATGCAGGAATGTAGAAAATAATACCCGACTGCTTACCTATACTGTTTAGAGTTTGAATAGGATTGGCCAATTGTAAACCATGTAAGTAGGTAGAATTATCTTTCTTATCAATAATATAGTTAAACTTCTTGATTAGTGCTGTTTCAAATTTTTGATAAATTTGTTTTTCCACTTTAAAACGTGACCGTTTAAACCCTAGATTGAGGTTCTCCATAACAATGAGTGCATTATATTTCTGTTGCAGTGTACAAATCTCATTTACAACTTGTGAGATATAGCCATCTTTTAGTTCTTTAATCGTTTCAATAGCTTCCCAAGATTTACGTTCTTGGTCTCTAGTTTTACTTCTTTCATCTAGTTTTTGTAAGTACGGAGTACAATGTTTCTTCCCTTTCGAATCAATATTAACAATTTCATCTAAATGTTTTTGTTCTACAATTTTTCCTGTTTTCACATCTACTACAGAGATATAAACAAGATGGCGCTCCCCTCTGTCTATACCAATAATATGTGTAAATCCATCTATATTTTCATTTATTCGGTTATTTAGTTTAACTGGACCTAAGTTTTCTGCACCATAGTTAATTTGGATTGGTACATGGAACATAAACTTATCTTCTGTATACCGTTTATCCTTAATAATTGGATAGTTGAAACTATCTTTCAACTCATTATAATGATGCCCTTTTTCCATAAGCTCTTTAGTATATGTTAAGGATTTAGGTCTGTAGAATAATTCTGCACCACCAGATAGCTTAAAAATCCTTTTTTCTAGATTTTCTTCAGAAAATAAACTTTCAAAATAGATAGTATTTAAATTTTTAGTGCCTTTAGAGAAAGTAGAGAAATCTTTAGACCATATTTGGAATAAATATAACTTTCCTTCTTCAACTAATTCCTCTACTCCTGCTACATGATTAAATTTAACTTTATAATTACTTTTACTTACATCCTGAATAAATTCTGAATATTCAGAGTATTCCTCTGTTTCCTTTAATTCAAAATTAAAAGTTTCCTCATATTTATTTTCATGATGTTTTAAACCATGTTTATAGCGATTAATTAGTTCATGCAAGAATTCTATATCAAAATTATTTCCCTTTTTATGAAGACCTGCCTCATATTTTCCCATAAACTCTGGTGATGCTGGGTATTTGTCAAACCAAGATTGAGCACTAACAAATTGCTTTGGTAGCATTTTTGATGGATCAGGATATAGTTTATAATCCATTTTTTCAAATTCACCGTCAGCATTAATGATTAGATTCTTTTCTCTACTTGGTACAGCTTTTTTCCAAACGCCCAAGAAATAATCATAATTATTTCTTTCACTATTAAAACGCCTCAATAATATAGTAAGGTTAGCCGTTTCTTTATTTACATCCCAGCCGTCTGCTAATGTTGGCGAGTCAAAGTTAAGTTTGAATTTCTCCTCAGAGTATTCTTTTTTAGTTAAGTAGTTTCTTGCTTTATTGTACGTACTATTAAATTCATTCCCTAGCTGATTTTTATTCAAGCTTAGCTCATTATAAAACTCGATGGAAGGATTTAAATTTTCTTCTACAACATCAAATAAATTATAGAAGAATTGGATATTTTTTAGTGCGTCTAAAACATCTTTGATGATAATTGTGTGACCAGACTGTTTTATATTTTTAATTTCTGTCCAGTCTATACTATTAAACAGCCCCTTTGCTTCTTCATAAGAAGCAATAAGCACTCCATACTTATTTTTCAACGCCTCTGAAACATTGATGTCACTGTCCTGGAACAGCTTCTCTATTTTACTTAACGAGTATACATCTTTTTCAATTGTTTTCTTCTTTGTAACTTTGTATTTTTCTCCTTCTTTTTTACCTGTATAAGTAGCATCAAAAGCTTCATTAATTTTGCTGTTAATCACTGTATATGGTACGCTTGGCAAATTGCCTAGTTGTGTATATTTAATAAATACTCCATCTACATCAGAAAGTGCTAATGTTTTAGATAATAATACATCTTCTAGTAAAGTTGAAATTTGTCCAATCAACTCTGCATCGTTTTCAATGATAGATAAAACAAAGGACTGCGTTTCTCTATCTGATAAAATCATTTTATACAGTGATTCTAGTCGAGGTAATTTTAATTTATTCTTTTGCCCGTATAAGTTGATTTTTTCATTAATCCCTTGTAGTTTTGTACCATCTTCATAAGCAATACCTCCTAAAAGCTCATTATATTCAGTAATACCCGATTGGGTAAGATAGGAATTATAGCTTTGTAAAGACTCTATGTCCGCTAATTCTTCAACTTCATCTTTTAAACCTACTGGTAATTTAGCAATCTTATCTACATTCTTTTTAAAAATCGTTAAATTTTCATCAATTAATCTGTAAGCAATAGACCCTGATGTATCTCCCTTAAAAATATGCGTACGAATGTCAAAGAAATTCACAAAATAAGTACTAAACTTATCATATGTACATACCATATCTTGATTAGGACCTGCCGCTAAGAGTTTTTGGAAATGCTTATCTGCCTGTAAATATGTTTTTTTCATTTCAGAATCATAGCAAATACCTGTCACTTGTTTTTTTAGAGATATTAATGCAGCATCACGTTTATTGATATCAAAAGCTTCTTCAAGAGCTTGTGTATCTAAAGAAAGACCTCGTAATCGTTCTTCAATCAGTTGTTTAAAATTTTCATCAAACAACCTTTGTACTTCTTTTCTATGCTTAGCTTTATATTCATCCAGTTGTAACAAATTCGTTTTATTAAAATTTTCTAAGGTTTTACCAAAAGGTTTCAACCCAAAACGAAGTGTCTTATTAATGGTATAAAGATTTTGAAACTTACTCATACTAACCTCCCCAGCCCTATTCACAACATGTACTTTAAAGCATAATTAAAGATAATTCTTCCTAACTACTATCTTTAACTCATAAAACATACTATATTATATATTCAATTAAATGCGAATCTATTCCTGCCTGAATATTTTCCCCTCTTAATAAACGGCTTACGTTGTTCAACAGATAGCGAAGGGTCTCTCAATACGTTAATCGATGCTTAGTAAAGAATATCCCTTCAATTCTTCAATTTCTGGCAAATTGACGCTCATAAAGTCGCATCTACCCACCTTCTGGAGCGGCTAAACAGGGAATTACGCCGTCGCACTAAAGACATAGGCATTTTTCCACGTATGGATTCCTACATTCGCCTATCTCCAACCTATCAAGTCTACGGTGTAAAACCTGTCAACTCAAAACTCCAAATCATTTCCATCAACTCTACGGTCAACCCAAAAATCGTCATTTTAACATGAAAAAAGAGCAATCCTGGCATTACACCAAACTGCTCAAAACCTTATTATATCAACGTTCCACGCGAGTAAGCAGACCTACACACTCGATGTGGCTCGGTTGTTCAATGAGTAACCTATTACACCCCCTATGTAGAAGGTAATTGCGGAACACCTATTTTGCTTAAATATATTCTATAAACTCAAAAAGAGATACTGTGACAGTTGCACAGTATCTCTTTTGGCTGCTCAATTAGAAATATTACATAAGTATTTAACAAAGATCCTTAAAAAATCAATTCATCATCGCTTACTCTGCAATCTCAGTTTCCACTATTGGTTTTGGAATGCTACCGCCATAAATATCACGATAATCATTTTTTTCTTCATTATCTTTGTTATTAACGCGAACACGTTCTACTTTATATTTATCAGTATCATTGCCAGAGATGCGATCCACACGAATTCGATCTAAACGAATTTGACGAAGTTCTGGTTCATATTCATTCATTGCCCGATCCATATTTTCATCTACAGGGGCTCCATTTTTAAGAGCACGATAGATAATAGCTGCAAATTCATAACGTGTCATCGTGCGATCACCAGCAAAGGTTCCATCTGGATAACCTTCTACAAGACCATTTCCAGCAAGCGTTGCTACATAATTATAAGCCCAATGATTGTCTGGAACATCAGGGAAATCTTTTCTCTTATTCATATCTAAAATACCTAG